>RSAS01000568.1 GCA_003934145.1 Candidatus Viridilinea halotolerans
CAGAAGGGGGCGCACACGTTTTCTGTCCGCCCTTAAACGGCGGGGGGGCGGGGGCGAAGCCCCCGAAACAAACCTCGCCCGGCGGGGGGGCGGGGGCGAAGCCCCCGAAACAAACCTCGCCCGGCGGGGGGGCGGGGGGCGAAGCCCCCGAAACAAACCTCGTCCGGCGGGGGGGCGGGGGGCGAAGCCCCCGAAACAAACCTCGCCCGGCGGGGGTGCGGGGGCGAAGCCCCCTCGTGCGGGGGGGGCGGGGGCGAAGCCCCCGAAGAATTTCCCCCTTCCAGCGCATCTTAAGGGGCCGCAGGCCCCTTAAGTTCATGCGCATGGGGCGAAGCCCCCAAACAATCAAGATCCAAATACTCCAGGAGAAAAAACCATGGAACTCGGCATGATCGGCCTTGGGCGCATGGGCGCCAACATGTCCATCCGCCTGCTGCGCGGCGGACACCGCGTGGTGGTCTACAATCGCGAGGTGGCCAAGGCGCAAGAATTGGCTGCGCAGCATGGCGCGGTGGCCACGCAGAACCTTGCGGAACTGGTGGCAGCCCTCAAGCCGCCACGCATCGTCTGGTTGATGCTGCCTGCTGGCGCAGTAACCGACGAGCATATCACGCTGCTCACGCCGCTGCTGAGCCAGGGCGATCTGCTGATTGACGGGGCCAATAACAACTATAAGGCGAGTATTGCCCATGGCGAGCAACTGGCCGCACACGGGATCAAATTCATGGATGCGGGCGTCAGTGGCGGCATCTGGGGGCTTGAACTGGGCTACTGTACCATGGTTGGCGGCGATACGGAGAATTTTGCTCAGATCGAGCCCATTTTACAAACCTTGGCCCCGCCCGAGGGCTACCTCCACTGCGGGCCGTGGGGGGCTGGCCATTTCGTCAAGATGATCCACAATGGCATCGAGTATGGCATGATGCAGGCCTATGCCGAGGGCTTTGAGATTCTAGCTGCATCACGTTACGACGTTGATCTCCAGCAGATCAGCCACCTCTGGAACCAAGGCAGCGTCGTGCGCTCTTGGCTACTCGAACTGGCTGAACGCGCCTTCGCCGCCGATCAGGATCTGACGAATTTGCGCGGCTATGTGGAGGATAGCGGCGAAGGACGTTGGACGGTGCAAGAGGCCATCGATCTCGACGTACCTGCGCCCGTCATCACGCTGGCGCTCCAGACGCGCTTGCGCTCGCGCCAGGATGACAGCTTTGGGGCGAAGGTGTTGGCGGCGCTGCGCCAGCAGTTTGGTGGCCATGCCGTGCATAAGGCGGAGGAATAACTGATGCCCGCTACTATTCTGCTCATCGGCTACTTTCCGTTCATCTTTACGGTTATCGCCATCGTCATTGAGGGTGTTATTTTTTTTCAGATGAAATGGGCCGGACTGAAGGGCGCGATGCGCGATGCCGTCATCGCCAATCTTGCCGCCCTCGTCGTTGTCGCCCTGCTGAGCCAACTCATCCTGGGATTCGGCCACGTCTTTGCCAGCCTGCTCGCCGCCCTCATCGTCTCGATCATTGTTGAGGGCTTTGTGCTCTTTATGTTGCGCCAGCGCAGCCTGAAGGCGAGTTACCGCGTGGCGCTGATTGGCAATGCGGCTGCTTTTTTGTTTGCGTATATGTACGTGGCGAGTTTTGCCATTCTTTGATGGCGGAATGACGGCGGGCCTGCGGCCCATGCGCATTAACTTAAGGGGCCTGCGGCCCCTTAGGCCCCGCCGGAAGGGGAAATTTTTCGGGGGCCAAGCCCCCGAACCCCCGCCGGAAGGCCCACCAGAGGCTTAAGTTAATGCGTATGGGCCTGCGGCCCGCCGCCATTCCGGTGTGAAGGGGGCTTTGCCCCAAACTCCCTTTTTTCTCGCGTGGTGGCGGCTTCACCGCCGCGCCCCACCGGGCGGTGGGAGGGTGCGAGGGCACCAGGTTCCCTCGCGTATCCTTGAACCCCCACCAAAGGTGACATCCGCACCATTTGTGAGAAAAGGCTCACACAATTGGTATAGACGTGGTAATAGCTTTTAGCTATACTACATAGGTCACGTTATGCTGACCGTGAGCACCGATGCTCACTTGAAAGGAACGTCGTCATGGCAACAATTGCACTGGTTCTCTTTGCAGCCGTGCTCGCCTTGGCCCTTTTCGTTATCGTTGCGTTGCGCCCCATCGAGAAGGCCCCATTGCCCCTCTATATCGAGCGCACCCCTCGTCGTCCACGTCGCCGCACGCCCTAATCTTTCTTCAGTTTCGTTTCACCTTCTGCTCATTCTTAGCTTACTACCAACTGCGGTATGATACAAGTTGGTGGTAGTGAAACATAAACCACGCCTAGGACGTCATGTGCGTGGAAAGCGGTTTCGTTTGCTGAGAAGGAGCGCGGGCTGTGTTGCGTCCCCTCCGTCCTCTGTTGGTTCTGCTGTTCGTCGTCTACGCCACGCTCGCGTTACCTTCCCTTCAGGCCGCGCCGCCCGATCCAAGCGCCGATATGTTGCTCCATGCCCGTCCTGGGTATGAGGGAGCGTTTCGTGTCGGCGCTTGGTTACCGATTTTGGTTGACGTCGAAAATCTTGGCTCTGATCGCCAGATCGAGATTCGTGTGGGTGCCCGTGAGGGTGCCCAGTATGTTGTGGCCCTCGATCTGCCCTACCAGAGCCGCAAGACGGCGACGATCTATGCCTACATGAATGCCAACGCTCGCCGTCTGGTGGTGCGCCTCTTTGCCGAAGGCCAAGAGGTGACCAATGAGACGTTGGAGTTGGTGGCCGCAGGCCCCCGCGCCCGTATCATTGGGTTGGTCAGTGGCCCCGGTGCCGCCCTTCGCGCCCCCGCCCGCCTCCCCGATGGCACGAGTCTGCTCAGTGTCCAGCTTGCGCCCGCTGATCTGCCCGACCACGCGTTGGGCTATAGCGGTCTTGATGCGCTGGTGCTTGAGGATGTTGTCACGACGGAGCTTTCCGCTAAGCAACTGATGGCGCTCAATGGCTGGGTGCTGCGCGGTGGTCACCTGCTGCTCAGTGGTGGCCACGAGTTGCCGCGCATGCTTGCTGGGCTACCGTCAACCCTGCAGCCGGTTGCGGTTCCCGCCGTGGGCCGCTGGCCCGCGCTGGAATTGCTCGACGCGACGGCGCGTCCCGATGACGTTCCGCTAGCGCACCTCGAACCTCTTGCCGACGGGGCGGGGCGGAGTGCTTACGCACTGCCCCTCGCTGGCCTCACTTTCAGTGATCCACTGGCCATCGAGCAACGCTTCGGCCAGGGAAGCGTCACGGCGCTGAGCTTGCCGCTTGGCCATCCGGCGCTTGCGGGCTGGGAGGGCGTGCCCATGCTCTGGGCCAACCTGCTGCACCCCGCCGCCGAGTTGCCTCCCGGCTTTGCGCCCGACAGCATGAGTAGCGCCAGTTTCATCGAGAACAATTTGAGCGCCACGCTCACCACCCTGCCCGCTCTCGAATTTCCGCCCATGGGCATGCTCATCGGCCTCGTCACCACCTACATTCTCCTTGTCGGCCCGGGTACCTATTTCGTCCTGCGCCGCTTTGATCGCCAACATCTTGGCTGGATCGTCGTGCCCGCCCTTACGCTGCTCTTCGCCAGCATCAGTTACGCCTGGGGCTACAGCCAACGCGGCGGCGACGTGTTGATCAACCAGGTCATTTTGATCGAGCCGAGCGACAGCGGGCTGGCTCGCGTCCGCAGTTTCGTCGGCCTCTTCTCGCCGGTGCAGTACGCCTACCAAGTGCAACTGCACGACCAAGCCGACCCGCAGAGCATGCCCGTGGTGCGTCCGGCCTCCGTCCACGGCCCGTGGGAACTCAGCGGCATCAATGCGGGAGGCTTCTACCTACAAGATGGCAGTACCACCGCTCAAGCCCGTGATTTCAACGTGGCCCAGTGGGCGATGCGCGCCCTAGCCAGTGATACCACGCTAGAACTTGGCCCGATTGTGGCTCGGGTGCAGCGCCAAGGGACACAATTTGTTGGCACAATCCACAACGGCACCGATATTACCCTGCGCGATGTCGCCTTCATCCAGGGCGAACAGATCGCCCGTCTTGGCGATGTTGCACCCGGCATCACGCTCACCGGCACGCTCCAGCCCCCACGCGGCGATCCCAACCAATTCTTTGGCCCCCACATCCCGCTCGGCTACCTGCTTTTTGACGATGTGATCGATATGCAGAATCCCCAACTGGGGCCAACACTCTCCCCCGACATACAGCAACGCATGCGCATCGTCGAAGCGCTCTACAACTACGGCCCGAGTACGCGCAGCCAGCAACCCCTGTTGATTGCCTGGGCCGATCGCGCCCCGCTCCAAGTGAGCGCCGATGTGGGGCGCAGCAACACCCAACAACTCGCGCTCATCACCCTCCAACCGCGCCTTGACCTCGGCCC
>RSAS01000333.1 GCA_003934145.1 Candidatus Viridilinea halotolerans
TGCGATTCCAGAAGGGGGCGCACACGTTTTCTGTCCGCCCTTAAACCCCCGGCGGAGGGACGTTCGGGGGGGCCATGCCCCCACGCCCCCGGCGGAGGGACGTTCGGGGGGGCCATGCCCCCACACCCCCGGCGGAGGGACGTTCGGGGGGGCCATGCCCCCACACCCCCGGCTTCATGGGCGGACAGAAAACGTGTGCGTTGCCCGTAAGAACCGCATTGCAACGCTAAGAATCTCGATGCCTTCTCCCCTCTCCCACAACGTGGGAGAGGGGGCAGGGGGTGAGGGCCATCCGTGGCTTCCCCATCACCTGTTCGTGGCCCTTAGATTCAATGTTCTGTCCGCCCATGAGCGCCCCCGGCGGAGCGACGTTCGTGGGGGCCATGCCCCCACACCCCCGGCGGAGGGACGTTCGTGGGGGCCATGCCCCCACGCCCCCGGCTACCGCTGCTGCTCTGCTGCAGGCAACACGAAACTGAAGGTACTACCTTCGCCGAGGGTGCTGCGCGCCCAGATTTTGCCACCGAGCAGTTCGATCAGGGGACGGGCCAGGGAGAGGCCGAGGCCCGTGCCGCCTGCTTCGATCTTGAGGGTGTTTTCGGTGCGGTAGAAGCGGTCGAAGACGCGGGGTAGATCTTCTTCAGAAATGCCTACGCCGTTGTCTTGCACACTGAGTTGAGTGTAGCGTTGACCGTGGGGCACTTGATCGCGGATCTCTTCGGGGAGTTGATCCACACTGGTTTCGTGGGCGGTGACCGAGATCTGGCCGCCTTTGGGGGTATATTTAATGGCGTTGACCAACAGATTGTAGAGGATCTGGTGGAGGCGATGGGCATCAGCGCGCACGAGCGGCAGGCCGGGCGGGATCGAGATACTCAGTTCGTGGTTGCGCTCGGAGGCTAAGGGGCGCAGTTCGGCCACCACGCCGCTCAGGGCTTCGGCGAGGTGCAGGGCGCGCCATTCGAGATCGGCGCTGCCCGCCTCGATCTTCGTTATGTCCAATACATCGTTAATCAGCGCGATCATGCGCTCGGTATTGTTGTAAATAGTGTTTACAAACTCGCGCTGCGTCTCGTTGAGTGGGCCAAGGCCACCCATCGAGAGCAGTTGGGTGAAGCCCTTGATCGCCGTCATCGGGGTACGCAATTCGTGCGACATCGTCCCGATAAATTCGGTCTTGAGGCGGTCAGCTTCAACTTCGCGGGTAATGTCGCGCAGCACGAGCAGCGCACCGAGCATCTGGCCATTCTCTTTGAGCACGGGGCCTAACGAGAGGGCAACAGTGCGCACGCCCACCTTGAGCATCGATTGAAAGAAACGCGGCTGGTCGTCGCGGGTCATTGGGCGGTGCAACAGATCTGATAGGGGCATTTCGTGGGCGCGATTGCCCATATAGCGCGCAATAATTTCGTGGAGGTTCAGGCTCCAGAGCAGCATATCATCAAGGCTGCGCGCAAGAATTTCGGCGGCAGCGGGGTTGATCGTCAGCACCACGCCTTCAAGGTCGCAGACGATTACGCCATCGCTGAGGCTTTGCAGAATGGCCTGGATCTGGCTCGATTCCTTCTCCTGGCGATCCAGCAATTCGTAGCGGCGTTCGGCTTCGGCGCTAATCATCTGGAAGAGATTGGCATTATTGACGCCAATGGCAATCGAGCCGGCGCAGGCGCTGAGCAGGCGCAAGTGGCCTTCGGTGAAGAAGCCGATGTCGTTGTGCGAGAGGCTGAGTACACCGAGAACATCGCCCTGGACGACGAGCGGCACGGCGACCATGGCGCCTTCGCGGCGGCGCACCGACATGCCCGGCGCGGTGACCCAGCGTTCATCGCGGCTCACATCATCAATCAAGACGCCCTTGCGATTTTGGGCCACCCAACCGGCGACGCCGCTGCCAATCGGGAAGCGCACATAGTTCTGCGGATCGCCTTCAACGCCCAGCACCTTGCGTGTGACGAGCAGGCTGCCGTCCTGTTCCACCAGCATGACCGAAGCCCGCTCGGTGTGCGTGATGTCGGCCAAGATTTGTAGCGAGGTCTCAAGGAGACTATCGAGATCGAGCGTACTACTCACCTCCACCGAGATCTGGTGGATGGTCGCAAGGCGATCTTTTTCATCCTGCAATTCGCGGGTACGCTCGGCGACACGCCGTTCGAGATCGACATTGAGCGCCCGCACTTCAGCATAGAGGCGTGCATTCTGTAGCGCAATCGCCGTCTGGCTAACCACGGCTTGCACAAGATCTTGTTGCAGACGCAGATGGTTGATGGGATCGGGATCTTGCAGACCAACAACGGCCACGACCTGCTCACTGACGAGCATTGGCATAGCCAAAACGCCACAGTCGGGCAACAACCAAGCGCCGTGTTGCGCCGTATCGGGTTGCATCACAAACTGGGCTTGCCCTTTGCGCACGGCCAGTGCCAGCAGATCGCTGGGGTGATCAACGGCAACCTGTAGATCGGGATTGGGCAGTGTTGTCGTGCCGCTACTTTTGCAGACCAACAAACTCGTCCCGGCGGCATCAGGTTGCCAGAGGGTAAGCAGGGTAATACCGGTGAGATTAAAGAGGTTGGCCATGAGCAACTCGATCAGTTGCTCCTCTTCAAGGATGGCCGAGAGTTGCTGCGAAATGACATTAAGCGACTGGAGTTGCAGCGCACGCCGGTCGGCAGAGGCGGAAGCGGAATCGAGGCTCGCCGCGATAAACTCGCGCTCGCGGATCAATTCGCTATTATGTTCCGACCAGACGCTAATCACCAGCGAGGTCGTGTGGTCGAAGAGATCATCAAGCGCTTCCACGAGATCGAGCGCTTCGGCGGGCACAGGAACCGTTTGGCGCAAGAGGGCATGGGCCGAGCGCTGCAACTGACGCGCCAGTTCGAGCACCGGCTCAAGGGAGCCTTCCGTGCCCTCGTCCAGCGCCAAATTTTGGAGCAGCGCATCAAGCGCAGCGGTATCGCCCTCAGCGGCCTGGATGATCGCGGCATAGAGTTCACTCACAGTCACCGTCGCCACACTAAGGGTAGTGACTGCGCCATCGTCAAAGGGAGCAGCGACGGGAGCAAAGCGCTGCTGGGGCGTAGCCAAAAGCTCGGCCCAGAGGGGTTGCAGAGTACTGCGCTGGTGGGTGAACCAGATGGCGAGGGCGGTAGGCATGGGGTACTACTCGGTGATGCGCACCACCACAACCGTTGCATCGTCGCTATGTTTGCCGTGCTGTTGCAGAATCAACTCAGCGAGACTTTGCGGTGCCATGGTGGTACTGATTTGATTGTCGAGACTGAAGCGGCTTGAGATACCATCGCTATAAAGAACGAAGGTATCGCCAAAATTATAGCTATAGTTCAACTTGAGCAGCGTAGGCAAGCGGTAACCGATGATGCCATTCTTCGAGATGGGCTTGATTGCGATGCTACTATAGACCTGCGCGCCAATATTGCCGACGCCCACATAGGTCACGTTGCGTTGCGCGAGATCAAAGGTAAGCAGGCCCAACACCGCGCCACGTGTGCCATGGAGGGCGGTGTGGGCCTGTTTCATGAGCAGGGTAGGTTCAGCGGTCAGGTTGGCGCGAATGACGGCAGCGGCCCCATTGGAAGCAAGCGCAGCTTCGGTGCCACCACCCAGCCCATCAATCACCGCCACCTGCAGCCCGTGCGGGGCGAAGGGTTCGACGAGATAGACATCGCCACTCACACTTTGGCCGTGCTTGGGGCGCACGACAGCCCCCCAACTAACACCCATAGATTGCTCTCCGCTGCGGCTGTTGCAGCCACTTTACTGCCCGCACATGGGTTCCAACGCCCACGGTTGACGTGATATGAAAATCGTCCATCAAGCGGCGCACTCCGGGCAAGCCGGAACCCAAGGTGTGGGCGGTACTGTAGCCATCTTGGAGTGCTAGGTCAATATTCACAATGCCTGGCCCCTGATCAAGCGCCTCAACGACTAGGCCGATGCCGTGGGCTGGATCATGCAGGCGATCAAAGGTCAACGTCCCCCCCCCGGCATGCACCAAGAGATTGCGGGTCAATTCTAAGACCACAATTTCGATACGGGTACGATCGGTGGCTCCAAAGCCCAATTCGGTTGCCAGTTCACGGGCGTGGCTCATGGCGACATAGACATCAACTTCGCGCATGATGGAGCAACTGACGGGTGCGGGCATACTACATTCCTACGTAGCCTTATGGTTTTGCGGGTAGCAATGGGGAGGGCGCTGCCCTCCCCATTGGTGCCTACGTCTTATTATAACACTCTCGTCTTTTTTTGTGGCGTTTTGGCGGCTTCGCCGCCAAAGCGCCACAAAAAGGATGTTGCGGGGGCCGTGCCCCCGCGCCCCCGTCGAACGGGTGGGTTTGCGGGGGCACGGCCCCCGCGCCCC
>RSAS01000032.1 GCA_003934145.1 Candidatus Viridilinea halotolerans
CGACTGACGAGAGACCCTTCGCTGCGCTCAGGGTGACAGAACTTTTGTTTCTCACAGGCCACTGGCCCGCGGGCCATTTAGTACTCAGCATAACAGGCACTTTGCGAGCAACAGGGTGACTTTTGCGCTATTGCCTGCCTATTTACGCAGTAGAGCAAAAGTCACGCTGTGGGTTCGCGCCGCCTCGTCACCCTGAGCGGAGCGAAGGGTCTCTCTTCGCTCGAAAAGAGATGCTTCGCTCCGCTCAGCATGACAAGCGCTGCGTGAGCAACAGCGTTCCTTTTGTGCTATTGCCTATTTACCCTTGGCGTTTGCTGCTAGCGTGCGGTATCATAAGAGCGAGGTGGGATTTTGAGGAGATAGCATGACTACTTCAGCACGAGCTAAGCTCCAACGTACACGGCGGGCTTATGTACCCACTACGGCCCTTGCAAAAGAAGTGGCCTTTGACGATGCGCTGATGCATGTCACGCTTACCGATGGGCGCATTATTGGTGTACCGCTCATTTGGTTCCCGCTGCTCCGCACGGCAACAAGCCAGCAACTCAACCAGTACGAAATTGGGGCCGGTGGACGCTCACTTCATTGGCCAGAGTTAGATGAAGACGTTGCTGTTGCACAACTACTCGCAGGCACGGAGAGTAGTACAATCTAGTATGAGAATGTACCTACGACTACAGAGTGAGGCACGATGAGTCTCCCGAGCTACCAAGAGATTCAACGCTTAGCTTACCAGGGAGTGCGTCTGGAAATTACGGGCGGCATGCCTACCTGGGAGGCGCTGCCGGGGGCGTTGCACCAAGGGGTCGTAGACGACATTCGGCAGAGCCTGACGCGCCACAATGCGCCCACAAAGCCATGCGGCTGCTACCATATTGCCGCTACCTACATTGAATTTGCGCCAAATCTGCTGCGCCGCCCCGATATTGCGCTCTTCTGCAGCAAGCCCCCGCGCCCCGATGGGGCAATCACTGGCTTGATTCCTGAAGCGGTGATCGAGGTGCTGAGCTTGGGCTATGAACAGAAGGATCGTGACGCGGTCGCTCTCTATCTCGCCGCAGGCGTCCAAGACGTCCTTTTGGTTGACCCCCGCCACGCGACGGTTGAATGGCACTGCCTCGCCGTAGCACGCCGCCTCTACGATCTTCCGGCAACGCTACAACTCCAGATGGGGTGCTGTGTGCCGTTGGAGCGGGTGGGAGAGTGAATCGCCATTATGGTTCGATTGCGTGCCACTCCGCAGCAGCAACGAAACGCCCGATGTGGCGTGAATTGCTTGTGGCCACCTGCACATCGTGCCCCTGATCAATCAGCGCGAGAGCCTGAGCAGCAAGAATCACGTCGATGTCGAGAGCATTATCGGCGGCTGTGGGTAGGCCTTGCTTACGAACCTCGGCCCACAATATTGCAGCACGACGCAGATCTGCGCTAAACAATGGGAGCAATCCGAAGCGTGTGCAGAGTGTGTCGAGTCGCCGAAGACTCCGTGAGAATCCGCCGCGGAGCAACTCGCGTCGCAACTCGTAATCAACGATGGCAGGAATGCGAAGCTCTGTTCTTGCGGCGACTATTCCTACTGCCCATGTCCTGATAGCATTCAATTCAGGGGTGATAGTACGAGAATCTTTGGCTAACAATCCTAATGGGCTGCTATCAAGCAATACAACACGAGTCACGCAGCGCCCCCCTTTAGTCGGGCAAGCATAGCATCATAGGCGGCATCCTTAGCGAGCGTAGGCGGCTCTTGGTTGCTCTCTTGATCCCATACAGCAAACTGTGCCTCTAATTCACTTGGTACGGCGATCTCCCCTGGCGACCGCTCGCGCAAAAGCATCATAATGAGTTGATCTTGCTCTGCTGAAGACAGATGACGGGCAAGTTCAAATACCGATGCAAGATCGAACGTGAGATGCGCTGCAGGAATAGTGCGCAGGGCCGTTGTGACACTCATGAACTACCCTCTTTCTTGTTAAACCGGGAAGGTACGCGGGAACCAGGTTCCCGCGCCCCCTCACCGCCTCACCGCGCCACGAGCGGTAGCAGCACCTCGTAGCCGCCCTGGTAGCGCACGCGGGTCAACGGGTCGCCCAGGAGGACGTAGGTGAAGAGGGGGCCACCGATGCCCGATCCGCCGGTGTGTAGTTCGCGGAGGCCCGCTTGGGTGAGGTGGCCCAAGGTGGCGCTGCCGGGCGGGGCTGCCCAAAGGGCGTCGAAGAAGCCGCGTTGCAGCCGGTCGTGGCCGTAGAGCACACCCATTCCCGTGGGGCCCCAGACCGCCACGGCTCCGCCGGGGGTCAACAAGAGTCGTTCGTCTACGGTGGTGCCACTCATCGCCGGGCGCGAGAAGGCGCTGCTTAGGCAGGTCATGGCTAAAACGACGGGCAGACGCTCGTAGTTGGTGAGTTGATCGGGATCGTACAAACCGAGCAGCCACGAGTTTTCACTATCCACATCGGTAATCGCCCACTGCCACGGGTGGCTGTGGCCGGTGTAGACTAGGAGCGCTGCGCCGTTGTTGAAGGCGGCCATAGCCTGTTCGCGGGCGCGGGGGGCCGAGGCGATACTGCCCGCAAGACCACTTGGGTTGTAGAAGACGCGCCAGACGCGCATATCGCCGGGGAAGGTGGCGGCCATGCGATTGGCTTCAGCGGCAAAATCGCCCGCCGTATCGGGATCGTCGGCGATCATCGCAATCGTGCCGCGCCAACGGCCCTCATCGGGGGCGGTATCGTAGCCAACCAGCTTCGTCACCAGCGCCGTCAGTTCCGCAGCACTCTTCACCGGCAAGCGCCCCACCGCCAACGCGGGCAACGGGTCATCACGCGGATCGGGCGTCGCAATGCGGGCGTAGCAAGTATCGCAGGGCGCTTCGCCCAGCCAGGGGTCAACGACGGCCAAGTAGGGCGGAATGATATTGAGATTGTTGGGGCCGCGCGCCGTCCAGTCGTGGGGGTCGCTCGTGCCATCGCCCACCAGCACGAGGTGCTGGGGCGGGGTGGGCCAGGTGGCGCTATGGATCACAAAGCGACGGATGGCCTCTGGATCAACCGCACCGTCGCTCCACTGATCGTAGATCGCATCGAGCGCAACGGCGCTCACGCGGAAGCCCTGGGCCGTACGGTGAGCTAAAAGGGGGGCTAAGGCTTCGTGCCACGCCGCCGGGGCGACATAGAGCGCATCGGCCACCCGTGGCGCGAGAATGTCGCCCGCCTGACGCTGACGGAGCGACGGGGTGTGTAGTGTGCCTGGGCCAGCCACGAGGTAGTCGTGCGCGGCAGGGCCAGCGACGAAACTCGTAGCATCCGTGCTGAGGCGCACCGGCGCGAAGGGTGTGCTCACCGCATAGAGCGCCCAGCCAGCGGGCAGATCGGCCATGCGGTAGCGCCAGAGCCCCTCCGCTCCGCGAAAAACGGCCCCGCGCTGGCCCAACGCCAAGCGCACCGGACGCTGCCAGGTAATGCGGTCGAGCAGCATGCCCGCCGCCACACCGCTTGGGCTATGCAGCGCAAGATGTAACGTCTCGCTCAGCCCATTAGTGAAATGGTCGGTGGTAAAGGTGGCTTGCTCCTCCCACAGACCTATAGTTGGGTTGAGCGTGACGCTCGTACCGCCACCCAGGCGCAAACTAAGTTGCATTTGGGTGCCAACATAGACTTGGCTGGTCAGGGTAACAGTTGTCGTGCCTGGGGCAGCGGGAAGAATTGGATCCAAGGTAGCACGAAACTCACCGTCGCCCTCGGCATCGGCGCGCAGATCGGCGGTGAACCAGCGGTCGCCGTCGGGCCCGCCACGGCGCGAATCGTAGATACGGGGCTGGTAGCTTGCGTCGCGCTCGAAGGCGGTGGTGCGCTCTGCGGCATCGCCCGTTGCTGCGTTGCGCTGCGCCATGGATGGTGCAGGCGTCGCCGCAAGACTCAAGCGGAAGAAACTCGCCTGGTTCCAGCGGTCGCCGGGCGGGGGTGCATAGAAACGCAACTCGTCGACTGCATCGAGGCGCGTCGTTGCGCCAATGATCTCCAGAGGCACCACCTGCGCTCCTTGGTGCAACCAGAGGTGTGTCGGATCGAGCGTCGCGGGCAGCCCAGCAACGATCAGGTCTTGGGCGGGCAGGCGCTGCATTCCGCCGTGGGTTACGGTGATCAGCAGATCGGGCGTGGCCGCATGTACCGGCGCCGGGGCGATCCAGAGCAGGCTCACGAGGAGCGTGAAGGCAAGAAAGATGCGCATAGTGTCGACTCCTAGTGCCACGGGTAGTGGATTGGGATGCCCCGTAATGGCCCTCACCCCCTGTCCCTTCAGGTATACCGTTTTTGGGCCATTCCGTGTCAAGGGTCAAGGGTTTTGCCATGAAATGTGAAGATGCCCACGTAGGGCC
>RSAS01000222.1:0-2993 GCA_003934145.1 Candidatus Viridilinea halotolerans
CGGCGGCGTCGCTAAGGGCCGGTCGTTGCCGCGATCACGCGCCTGGCGGTAGAGTGCCCGGAAAGCATCCAGTTCGGCCCGCACCAACTCCGGCTGGCCCAGCGCTTCGTAATAGAGCACCTGGGCATAACTGGCCAAACCCTCGTCGATCCACGCCTCACCCTGCGCATCATTGCCCACCAAGCTGTACCACCACTGGTGTGCCACCTCGTGAACCACCGTCGTCTCAAGGCCACGGCCACTACTCCAGTAGAGATCCTGTTCGATCAACACCACGCCCGGGTATTCCATGCCCAAAAAGGTGGTCATTGCCCCTTGCACCACCTCCACCTCCGCCAACGGATAGGGGCCAAAACGCTGATTGAATTGACGTAACGATTCTTCGGCCCATTGCAGCGCCCGTCGGCCCGCCGCCGCATTCCCCGGCTGGTAGTGGCTCACGACACGCACTCCGTCCACGCGGCTACTCACCTGCTCGATGCCTTGGGTTGCGCCCAGGTAGAATTCGCGTTGCGGCCCACTCACAAAACGCTCGCGCCGCCAACCCTCCGCTACCGGCGCGTTTGCCACCTGTACCCCCGTGGTCACCAACTGCCAACTGGCAGGCACGTCAATCGTCACATCATAGAGCGCCGTCGCCGTAACGGCAAAATCGCCGCGGCTACTCAAAATACGCCGATCCCAGCCGCTATCGAGGAAATAACGCGCCAGCACCGGATAGAAATTGGCCAGCGACCAGAGGCCCGCCTCTTGGTTAAACGCGCCAAAGGTGCGGCTACTCGCATTCCGCGGCGTACGCGCCGTAAAGCTCAGTTCCACAATCGTCGTCACGCCGGGGGCCAATGGACGCGGTAGCGCCAACCAGAAGAGCGTATCGCCCTGCTCCGTTCCCGACGCAACCGGAACCCCCGCCACGCGCGCCGCCGTCACATCCAGCCGCCCGCCAAAATCACGATGGTTCGGGTAGAGCCAGAAGTAGAGCCGCTCAATCTGATCTGCACTGCGATTCGTCACCAACAGCCGCATCTGGCCGTGCAAACGTTGCGTCTCTGGCTGAAGCACAGCACTGATGCTGTAACGATCCCACATTTCGGGCTGGGCTACGTCGTCCACAAAAGCAGGCAACATCGCCGCCGCCTGAGCGCCAAACTCGGCGGGCAACGGCGGGGGTTGTGGCGGGGGCGCTTGTGCTGCAGCGGCACCGTAATTGCTCAGGATGACGAGCAAGAGCAGGCTGCAGAAGAGCAGGGTGAGTGGCCGTAACATGGTCTTTTTTTTGGTATCCATATTCTCTGGTATTCGTTCAGTTCGCTTCTGCAACCCTAGCAAAAAACCACCTAGCATGCTATGCTATGTACCAACGCACCACACTTTACCACAGCATACGTGCATCCCTGTGTCACGCTCCTACTTCCTATCTCCTTCCTTGAGGGGTGGTTTCAGAAAGCGGGATGCTGCTTTACAACCTTCTTTCGAGGATGCGCGAGACGAGGGCCTCGCGTCCTCGCGTCCTCGTGTCCTCGCGCCCTCGCGCCTTCGCGTCCTCGCGTCCTCACAAACTTTCAAGCTGAATTGAACCATCCCCAAGGCATGCATCCGTGAAGCCTTCGTCATCGTTATTGCCTGGGCGTCTTAGCGCCCAAGTTGCTTTCTATAGCTACCGTTGGCTCGCTTGGGCCGTTGCGGCTCTGGCGTTGACCCTGCCTGGGCGACCAGTTGAGACCTTGCCGCGCGATGCGGGGTTGCTCTTGCTGGCTGGGGTGATCAATGTGGTGGCAACTACGCAGGTTCACCAGTATGTGCGCCTCGTCCAATTGCGTCCGCGCCTTCTGCTGCTCGATCTGCTCGGTTGTGCCGCGCTGCTCTGGTTCAGTGGGAGCGCTGTGCTCCCTTTCCTCCCTTACGCCCTCAGTAGCCTGATCTTGCCCGCACTGCTCTTTGGTTGGCCCGGCGGCTTGGTCGCAGCATTCAACTTTTTGATGCTAGACCTTCTTGGGCTCATGCTGTTCCATGGCAGCCTCTTTGCTGAATATTCAGGCCTCGACCGCTTTGGCCGCCTGCTGATGCCCGTGGCTTTTACGCTCGTCTGCATCACTCTGGAACGTATGCTCCATGCGCGCGCCGCGCCAATGCAGCACCCCACGCAACCGTTGGTAGTGCCCTCCTCGCCACCGCAGCCCCCAGTCTCCCCGCCCAGCATGGCCAACCCCACATCGCGGAGCAGCATGCTCAGTGAGCGTCAACTCATGCGTGCTGCCCTCTTTCCGCCGTTGCCGCCACGCACCCCCTTGCCGCTCGTCATCACCCGTGCGCTCGAACAGCACGCCAACCCGGTGCGCCGCCTACGCTTCGAGCTCGTACCGCATCCCAACGGCGCAATTATCGCCACCCTAGAGCAACTCGGTGCTGGTTTTGGTGCGGAGGGCGGCTTCAACGTGCGTGTTAGTAGCGAGGGTACACTGCAACCCCTTGCCGCTGCGCAACAGATCGCCCTGCTCCACACCGCCCAAGAAGCGCTGCGCAATGTCCAACAACACGCCCAAGCCCACACCGTCTTGATCCATGTTGCCTACGCCGCCGAGACCGTCACTTTAACCATTCACGACGATGGTATCGGCCTCGCCAACGCGAGCTACGAGCGCCCGGGTATGCACGCTCTGCGCGCTATGCGTTACCGTATCCTTGAGTTTGATGGTGAATTTGCCGTTCTTGCGGACGAACATGGCGGCACCACCGTGCAGGTCGTGGTTCCTTATGTGTAGGGGAGGCTTCGCCTCCTCCGAGGTATCTTTTTTCTTCGGCTTTGGCGGCGAAGCTGCCAAAGCCGAAGAAAAAAGATAGTTTGGGGCGTAGTCCATATTTTTTGTCTCGTGTTGGCGGCTTCGCCGCACCCCTTTAGGCAGGGGCGTGGGGAAACCCGGTTTTCCCATACCCGTTCAGGCAGGGGCGTGGGGAAACCCGGTTTTCCCATACCCGTTCAGGCAGGGGCGTGG
>RSAS01000222.1:3093-4372 GCA_003934145.1 Candidatus Viridilinea halotolerans
GGAAACCCGGTTTCCCCACATCCCCTAATCGGCGGCGGGGGTAGGCGCAGGCGCAACCGTCGGCGCAACGGAACGCTTTTTGGCACCCGGCAGAGTAAGGCCCAAGAGGGCGGCGGGCAGGCTCAATAGGGTGACCCATACCATGACGCTCTGCATGCCTACATCGTCGGCCATTTGGCCCGCCAGCCACGTCCCGAGTGCCCCACTGGCAAAGGTAAAGCCGAGAATCAGCCCGGCGGCAAAGCCCTGTTTGACCGGCAGCAGTCGTTGGGCATGCACCACAAGGACGCTGTGTTGGCCACCCACCAAGAAGCCGGCGAGCGCACAGGCGATGAAGGCAAACGTCATTGAAGGCGTGAGCAGACAGAGCAAGCCGGCGGGAATGCTGAGCAGCATCGGCCCGACCACGGCGACCCGCATGCCATAGCGGTCGGCCATCGCCCCGTTGATCACCTGGCCAACCGCCCCAGCCGCCATAAAGACGCCAGCGAGCAACCCGAAGAGCGCCGGTTCCCAACCGCGCCCCTGGAAGAGTTGGGGCAGGTAGGCTTGATAGACCGCCTGCACCGACGAGCGCAGAGCAACCAGCACAATGAACGAGGCGATCACCGCCGCCCCGATCAGCGTCCACACCTGTGCAGGGCGCGGCGCGGCGGCTTTGCGCGGGCGGGAGTGCATGTCGCGCTCTTCGCGGGAGGCAAGTAGCAGCATAATCGTCGGCACAATCGCCAAAGCGACCAAGGGCAAGAGGCCGGGCGCACCAAAGAGACCCGCCAACACCCCGGCCAAGAAGGGGCCAAGCGCCAAGCCCACTTGCCCCGAAAAGAAGAAGATGGACGTGGCACTCGCCGCACGATCAGGCACCGCCGCTGCCACCGCAGCCGTGCCCACCGGATGGAAGAGCGCACTCCCCAAGGGGGCCAACATAAAGACCGGAAACAAGAGCGTCCACGTCGGGGCCAGCGCCACCAGCGTAAAGAAGACGGCCATCCACGCCACCCCCAGCGCAGCCAAAAACATACTTCGCCCCGGAAAACGATCCGAAAGCCAACCAAAAAGAGGCTGCGAAAGCGAGCCAATTAACAGATAGGCCGTTATCGCCGTCCCAATCTGCGCATAACTCAGGCCCAACGGCTCCTTCAAGACCGCGAGCAACACCGCGCCGGTGCTATTGAGTACGTCCACTGCAAAGTGGCCACTGGCAATAGCCAAGAACATGCGATTTTTTAGCATGATTTCCTACTTATATAATTCTTCAGATAGGGTGGGAGGGGTTTTC
>RSAS01000797.1 GCA_003934145.1 Candidatus Viridilinea halotolerans
TCGGGGGCCATGCCCCTTCGACGAGGCTCAGGGCAAGCCCGAACCCCCGCCGCAAGGCATGCCAGAGGCTTACGTTAATGCGTATGCCCCTTGGTTCCCCGCTCCCACATCCCCCATTCTCCCCTACCGCACCCCCTCCATCCGATCCTCCAGATCGGCGTAGATGCCGCGCAACTGCTCCAACGTCGCCTCGTCCGCTTCCCAGAAGCCGCGTTCGCTCGCCTCGAGCAGCCGCCGCGCCATGCCCGCCGCCGCCTGCGGGTTGAGTTGCGCCAAGCGTTCGCGCATCGCTTCGTCGAGCAGGTAGGTGTCGGCCACCCCTTGGTAAACCCAGCCATCCACTGCGTTGGCCGTCGCGCTCCAGCCGTAGGTGTTGCTGAGGCGCACTTCGATCTCGTGGGCACCTTCGTAGCCGTGGGCCAGCATGCCTTCAAACCATTTGGGATTGAGCAGCTTGGCGCGGCTCTCGAGGCGCACGATCTGCTCCAACGAGCGCACCCGCCCACTCCCCGGTCCGCTAAACGCCTCCACTTCGGCCACCATCACTTTGGGCCGCGTGCCGCGCAACTTCTCGACGCTCTTGGTGACGCCGCCCAGATACTCGTAGTAGTGGTCCACATCGGAGATGCCCGTCTCCACGCTGTCTACGTTCTGGAAGGTGGCCTGCACCGTGCTCAGCGCCTGTTCGAGCAGCGGACGCGCCTCGTACCATTCGCCGTTGGCATCAAGCGCGAAGCCTTTGCGCGTCATAAAGACATCGCCCAACTGGCTGTCATCCTCCCAATTGCCCTGCTCAACCATATGGTTCACATTCGCCCCGTAGCTCCCTGGCGCATTGGAGAAGACGCGCGCCGCCGCTTCGTCAAGGCTCACATCGAGGTTGACCGCTTGGCTGCGGGCGTGCTTGCGCACAAAATTGGCCTCCTCCGGCTCGTCGGCAGCGGCGGCGAGGCGCGCCGCTTTGTCAATCAGCATCGCCTGATGCGCCATCAGATCGCGGAAGATGCCGCTGACGGTGCAGACTACATCAATGCGCGGGCGACCCAGTTCAGCCAGCGGAATCAGGGCGACATCGGCGATCTTGCCCAACTCGTCAATCACCGGACGCGCCCCGATCAGAGCAAGCGCCTGGGCCACCCCTTCGCCGCCCGTCTTCAGATTGTCGGTGCCCCAGAGCACCAACGCCACCGTCTCGGGGTAGGCGCCTTCGCTGCGCCGCAGCCCCTCCAGCAACTCGTGGACACACTGCGTTCCGCTCACCTGCGCCGCCTCGGAGGGCATACGGTAGGGATCAAGGCCATGAATGTTGCGTCCCGTCGGCACGACCGCCGGGTTGCGTACAATGTCGTTGCCGGGCGAAGCGGGGATGAAGCCGCCACCAAGCGCCCGCAGCAGCCCCGGTAGCTCGCCGTCAATGCGGAGGCGCGCCAAGAGATCGTTGAGCAGCGCGGCAATGGGGGCCAGCGCATCGGGTGCGACGCCCGGCACCGCGAGCGGCTCGCCCGCCACGAGGCGTGCCACCGCCGCCCGGCACGCTGCGTCCACTTGGCGATACTGCGCCTGCGCCACACTATCTTGGCTCAGGCGGTTGCACAAAGCGGCATAATCGAAGCCCATGCCCGCCGCGATCAACTCCGGCAGATTGGCCCCACCGCCCGGCGGGCGGTTGAAGGTCGCCACCAGACTCAAAATATCCACCAACTCTTCACCCGCCGGCGGCTGTCCCAAGACATGCAGTCCCACCGGAATGAGTCGTTGCTCCACTTCGAGCAGGCGGTGACTGAGCCGCGCCAAAGTCAGGCCCACCGCATCATCTCTCTCCTCACCGCCTCCCGCCTCGCGCCTCTCCGCTTCCCGCCTCCTCGCCTCTCTCCTCTCCGCCTCCTCGCCTCTCTCCTCTCTGCCTCCCGCCTCCGCCTCCGTCTCCTCGCCTCTCCCCGCCTCCTCGCCTCTCCCCTCCTCGCCCACTCCCAACCGCTCCGCCTGCTCATAAATCCCCGCAAGCAACTCCGGATCGGGGCGCTCTTGGTACTGCTGAATGCTATCTTTCAGTTGCAACAGCCCCTTATAGAGACCAGCCTGCTGCACCGGCGGCACCAGGTAGCTCACCAGCGTCGCGGCGCCGCGCCGCTTGGCAATCGTCCCTTCGCTGGGGTTGTTGACGCAGTAGTAGTAGATGTTGGGCAGCGCACCGAGCAGGCGGGCCGGCCAACACTCAGGGCCAAGCCCGGCCTGTTTGCCTGGCATAAACTCCAACGCGCCGTGGGTGCCAATATGCACCACCGCATCAGCGGCAAAGGCGCGGTCGAGCCAGGCGTAGAAGGCGGCAAAGCCGTGGTGTGGTGCAGCATCACGCGCCATCAGCATGCGCATCGGATCACGCTCATAGCCAAAAGTGGGCTGGATGCCAATAAAGATATGGCCAAACTGCCGCCCCTGAATGAGCAGGCGTTTGCCATCACTCAAAAGATCGCCCGGTGCCGCCCCCCAAAAAGGTTCAATATCCACATAATCTGGAAAAATGCGCCGGTATTCATCCACATTTAACGTCGCCGCCACATTGCCATCGGTGCCATGCACCAGCGCATTGCCCTCCGTGATCATACGGCGCAACGCATCGGCGCTCTCTGGTAGTTCAACATAGTAGCCCTGGGCGTGCAGCTCCTGCAGCAGCCGATAGACACTGGCAAAGACATCGAGATAGGCGGCGGTACCGACACCCCCCATATTGGGCGGAAAATTGAAGAGCACCAGCGCCACCTTCTTGGCGCTATTGGGCTTGCGCCCCAACGCCACGCGCCGCGCCACGCGGTCGGCAAAGCGCTCAATCTGCTCCGGAATCGCCACCGCAACGCCATCCTCACCCGCAGGCCCGCCATAGACCAGCGGCTCGGTCGCGCCTTCAAGCTCACTGAGGGCCACATTCATCGCCAGGTGCATCGGGCTGAGGCCGCGATCATCGTTACGCCACTGCTCAACCCGTTGAAAGACCAGCGGAATCGTCTGCAAAAATGGCACATCAAGCCGATCGAGCGCCTCATTCGCCTCCTTCGGGCGGCTCTGCGCCATGCCGCCCGCGAGGGCAAAACCGGAGGTAGTGACGAGGAGATCGATCAGCGAGCGCCGCGCTGGCGCAGCGCCATCAGCCGGACGGTGCACCAAGTCGCGCAGGTAGCGTTGCACCTTGCCCGTGCTACTTGTCTCAGTTGTCGAAAAGAAGGCTTCCAGCGCCGGACGATTATCGAGCGCGGCGGAATAGGCGAGACGCGCCTCGATGCCACGCGCCTCGAGCGCACGGATCAGCGCCGTCAGGTGGGCCACATTATCGCAGAGCGCAATCACGCGCAGCGTCAACAAGCCCACGACACCCTTATCGAGCCGCTTGCGCCGTTTACGCTGCCACTTCTCATAGCTCTTCAGATCGGCAAAGGGGGCGGGCGCATCGGGGTGCCAGATCGCCAGATCGGGGTAGAGAAAGGGCTCTTCCACCGGCAGCCGCCCCTTCATCCCCGGCACATAACGCTCCACCAAGAGGCAGAGCATGCGCCGCAGATTATCGGGGCTATTGTGAACCCAGAACTGGTGCAGCACAATAAACGTATGCAGATCGCGCATGCGCCCCGGCAGATACTTGAGAATGCGCGTCAAATTCTTCACCAGCGCCAACTGACGCGACGCCTCGCCGTGGCCATGTTTGGGTCGCAGGGCGTTCATCATGCCGCGATGTCCATCCTGTGCATCCTCGTTGCCACTCAGCGTAAACTTACCCAAACGAGTAAACTTCGCCAACGCCGGATTACTCATAATGATCGCCATCGGGCAGGTCGCACGGGCAAAGATCGCCTCCAACGGACGGACATAGGCTTCACCAAAGAGCATCGCGCCCACCACAACATCGGCAGCCACAACATCCGCCTCAATCCGTGCGCGCCGCACCGGATCGCCCAGATCCGCCGCCATATAGACCGCCACCTGTAGATCAAGCTGATACTCACGGTTGATCGCCGCCGCCGCCGCTCGCAAGCCCACCGTATAGTTATCCTGTGTGCTCAGGAAGACAACACGCATCGGCCCCTCCTCACAACTGAATAGTCAAAACTGACTGTCAGTGTAGTCGCTAACACGCCACCATAGAGGTGACGAATCGCTACGCGGGGGGAAGATGGGGCAACCCTAGTTGCTCACGGAGCACTCGTCATGCTGAGCGCAGCGAAGCATCTCTACCTATTACAAAAAAACCATTTTGCGCCTCAGACCGTACCTTTTTGCCCTTTTTTGCGGTACAAAGATAGGCGCATGAAATGGCCATGCGCCGCTTGTACCAAGGGCAGTATGGCAAAAACCGATCACCCCCTGAAACG
>RSAS01000972.1 GCA_003934145.1 Candidatus Viridilinea halotolerans
GGGCGTGGGGGCACGGCCCCCACAGAACCTCCCCGTCCGGCGGGGGCGTGGGGGCACGGCCCCCACAGAACCTCCCCGTCCGGCGGGGGCGTGGGGGCCACGCCCCCACAGAACCTCCCCGTCCGGCGGGGGTGTGGGGGCACGGCCCCCACAGAACCTCCCCGTCCGGCGGGGGTGTGGGGGCACGGCCCCCACAGAACCTCCCCGTCCGGCGGGGGTGTGGGGGCACGGCCCCCACAGAACCTCCCCGTCCGGCGGGGGCGTGGGGGCGTGGCCCCCAAAAATAAAATATCACTCCATTCGCCTCGTTGGCTTGGCCAACTAAAAAGGAAAACCAATCGTGCATGAACGGACTTCGCTTGCAGCCAATCCGATCGCAATCATTGGGATGGCTTCGGTCTTTCCCGATGCGCGTACGCTTGATGAGTTTTGGGATAATATCGTTCAGGCACGGGATTGTGTGACCGATGTGCCTGCGTCGCGCTGGGACATTGCGGATCACTATGATTCCGATCCCGCTGCGCCCGATAAGACCTATTGTAAGCGTGGTGGCTTTATTCCTGATATTGATTTTGATCCGGTTGAGTTTGGTTTGCCGCCCAATATCCTGGAAGTGACTGATGTTTCGCAGTTGCTGGGTCTGTTGGTGGCGCGCCAGACGTTTGAAGATGCCGGTTATGGTGCGAACGGTCGCCCTTTTGACCGCGAACGTGCCGGGGTGGTGCTGGGGGTCGGCGGCGGCCAAAAGCTGATTACGCCGCTCACGGCCCGTTTGCAGTATCCGGTCTGGGAGCGGGTGCTGAAGAGTTGTGGCCTTTCTGATAGCGAGACGGCGGCGGTGGTCGCAAAGCTGAAGTCGGCCTATGTGCGCTGGGAAGAGAATTCCTTCCCTGGGATGTTGGGCAATGTGATTGCCGGGCGTATCGCCAATCGTTTTGATCTCGGCGGAACCAATTGTGTGGTTGATGCGGCGTGCGCTGCGTCGCTGGCGGCGCTCAAGTTGGCGCTGAGCGAGTTGACTGAGCGGCGCTGCGATATGATGCTGACGGGTGGGGTTGATACCGACAACTCCATTTTCATGTATCTCTCCTTCAGCAAGACGCCTGCGTTTTCGGGTGGCGATGTGCCGCGCCCCTTTGATATCGACTCCGATGGCATGATGGTCGGCGAGGGTGTGGGCATGGTGCTGCTGAAGCGCCTGGAGGATGCGGAGCGTGATGGCGACCGCATCTATGCGGTGATTCGCGGCATTGGCACCTCGAGCGATGGGCGTGCCAAGAGCATTTATGCACCCCGTTCGGAGGGCCAGGCCCTCGCGTTGCGTCGCGCCCACGCCGACGCAGCGATTGAGGCGGCCAGCATGGGGCTGATTGAGGCCCACGGCACCGGCACGGTGGCGGGCGATCTCTGCGAAGCCTCGACGCTCACGCGGGTCTTCACGGCGGCGGGGGTTGGCCACGCCAGCGTGGCGCTGGGCAGCGTCAAGTCGCAGATTGGCCATACCAAGGCCGCTGCGGGCGTGGCCGGGCTGATCAAGGCTGCGCTTGCGCTGCACCACAAGGTGCTGCCGCCGACGATCAATGTCGCGCAGCCCAACCCCAAACTGGGCATCGAGCAGTCGCCGCTCTACCTCAACACCGAGACACGCCCTTGGATGCGGGGCACGACGCCGCGGCGGGCGGGGGTGAGCGCCTTTGGCTTTGGGGGCACCAATTTTCACGTTATTCTGGAAGAGGCGACAGACGAGCATTCCGGCCCCTACCGCCGCCACGCGGTGCCGCGCAGCCTCCTGTTGCGCGCCTCGACCCCGGAGGTGCTGCGGGCGCAATGCGCCGATCTAGCGGCCACGCTGGTTGGCGAGGGCGCGACAAACGCCTTTGCGGATCTGTGCCGCCAGGCGGCCAACGAGACGCCGACCGAAGATGAGGCGCGTTTGGGCTTTGTGGCCTCCAGTGTCGAGGAGGTGCGCCAACTCTTGCAGTTGGCGGCGGATGCGCTGGCTGCGCAGCCCGATGCGGAGACGTGGACGCATCCGCGCGGTATCTTCTACCGCCGTCGCGGCCTACCCGCCGACACCAAAGTGGTGGCGCTCTTTGCGGGCCAGGGGGCACAGCATGTGAACATGGGCCGCGAACTGGCGATCAATTTCCCTGAGGTGCGCCGCTGGTTTGAGCAGATGGATACGTTCTTCACCCGCGATGGCCGCGTCGCGCTTTCGCGCACCGCCTTCCCGCCGCCGGTCTTTGATGAGGCCGAGCGCGACCGGCAGACAGAGGCGCTGCAGCAGACGGAGTACGCCCAGCCGGCGATTGGGGCGCTGAGTGCGGCGATGTTTGAGCTCTTCCGCCAGGCTGGCTTCCAGCCCGACATGGTGGCGGGCCATAGCTTCGGTGAACTGACCGCGCTCTGGGCGGCGGGTGTGCTGAACGATGAAGCCTTTGCGTCGTTGGCGCGCGCCCGTGGCCACGCCATGCGCCCACCGACCGATCCCAATTTCGACGCGGGGACGATGCTGGTCATCGCGGCGCGGCGTGCCGTCGCCGACGAGGTGGTGGCCCAAGTGCCCGGTCTGGTCGTCGCCAACCACAACGCGCCGGAGCAGATTGTCTTGGCCGGATCGCGCACTGCCGTCGCCGCCGCCAAGAAAGTTTTGGCCGCACGCGGTGTCACCGCGAAGGCGTTGCCGGTCTCGGCAGCCTTCCACACGCCGCTCGTGGGCCATGCGCAGGCACCTTTTGCCCAGGCGGTCGCCGCGACAGAGGTACACCCGCCGCGCATTCCCGTCTACGCCAACAGCAGCGCCGCCCCCTACCCGAGTGCGCCCGAGGCGATCAAGCAGCAGTTGGCCGAACAGTTGTTGCGCCCGGTACAGTTCCAGCAGCAGATTGAACGCATCTACGCCGACGGCGGCGCGATCTTTGTCGAGTTTGGCCCGCGCAACTTCCTCAGCGGCCTGGTGCGCCAGACCCTTGGTGCCCGCCCGCACCTCGTGATTTCTGCGGGCGCGCCCAAGGGCCGCGACAGCGACCGCCAACTGCGCGAAGGGCTGATCCAGTTGCGCGTAGCCGGTTTGCCCCTGGGTCAACTCGACGCCTACCGCTACGAACCCGCCGAAGTCGCGCCGCGTCGCCGCGGCATGACGGTACGCATTAATGGTGCCAACTACGTAAGCGAGCGCACCCGCGCCGCCCATCAAGCCGCCCTCAACGATGGTTTCCGCATCACGCGTGAGTTGCCCGCGTTGAGTGCGCCGCAGAAGCAAGAAGAAGATTCTATGCCTGAAGTGAAAACGTCCGTGATGCCCAGCGCGCCCGCACCGATTGCGGTTGCGCCGGTAGCACCCGTTGCGCCCGCGCCGGTTGCGCCGGTAGCACCCGTTGCGGTTGCGCCCGTTGCGCCTGCGCCTGCGCCGGTTGCGCCCGTTGCGGTTGCGCCCGTTGCGCCGGTAGCACCCGTTGCGGTTGCGCCCGTTGCGCCGGTAGCACCCGTTGCGGTTGCGCCGGTTGCGCCGGCGCCTGCGCCGGTGGCACCCGCGCCGGTGGCACCCGCGCTCGCGCCCATCGCGACTGAGGCTGCCAAGCAGCCCACTGGCCCGGCGAGCGAGATCTACACCCTTCAGCGCGAGACGCTCCAGATGCACCAGCGCTACCTAGAGCAGCAGGCGGAGTATGCGCAGAGTATTATGCAACTGCTGCAAGCCCAACAGCGCCTGGTGAGTGCCAATGGTGCCCAGTTTAGCCCATTGCAGCTTGTGCAGATGGAGCAGACCTTGTCCGCGTTGCACAGCCATCAGAGTGAGACGCTACGCCTGCACGAGCGCTACTTGGCCGAGCAGCATGCGCGGAGTGAGCGGCTGGTGGGAGAAGCGAGAAGCGAGAAGCGAGAAGCGGGAAGCGAGAAGCGAGAAGCGAAGCATAGCGATATGGTGCAGCGTAGTGGCAATGGGCATGGCAATGGGCATGGCAATGGACATGGCAATGGCCAGAGTGCAGCGAAGTTGCCGGTAGCAGTCACCCCTTCGCCCGTTGCCCCGCCACCGATGACCTTTGCGCCCGTCGCACCCGCGCCGGTTGCCCCCACCCCCGCCCCCTCTGCGCTCTCTGCGCCCTCTGCGGTAAACAATGGCCCTGCGGCAAACTCCGGCCTCCTCGCCCAAGCCGAAGCGGTATTGCTCGACGTGGTGACGGAGCTGACCGGCTACCCGCGTGAGACGCTGGAACTCGAGATGGACATGGAGGGCGACCTGGGGATCGACTCGATCAAGCGGGTGCAGATCTTGGGCGCGATGCAGGAGCGTATGCCCGGCATGCCCTCCTTCAAGCCGGAGCATCTGG
>RSAS01000786.1:0-10416 GCA_003934145.1 Candidatus Viridilinea halotolerans
AAGAACAGAAGAACAGAAGAACAGAAGAACAGAAGAACAGAAGAACAGAAGAACATGCTGAGAGATTTGGTGCGTTCTGCTTGCATCATTGATCTTCTAGGTGGTTGCCGAATAGAAAGCTACGATATGGAGTAGTACAATCACGTCTATGGTATAGTATTGAGACAGTTCCCCATCCCCCATCCCCCATCCCCCATCCCCCATCCCCCATCCCCCATCCCCCATCCATCAATCCCTCAACGAGGTAGCCGTGACTAAAACGGTATTAATAGCAGAAGACGATCCCTCCACCCGTCGGCTTTATCGCTTCCTCCTCTCCAACAGCGGCTATAAGGTTGTCGAGGCTGAGGATGGCGTCTCCGTCCTTGAACTGCTCCAAACCAACCCTTGTCAGGTGCTCATCACCGATATGAATATGCCGCGCATGGGCGGCATCGATCTGGTGCGCCACCTGCGTCAGCAAAACTCGCCCATCTATGTGATCATGGTGACTGCCTTCAGCACCCCCGATACCGAAAAACAGGCCTTCAAAGTCGGGATCAATGAGTACCTCACCAAGCCCTTTGAGTACGAAGAACTAGAACGCCGCGTCAAGAATTTCTTTGAGCGTGTGCAGACGGAAAATGCTTGATAATTCAATTGTTGTCAAATTAAACGATACGACGGCTTTAAGTGCAACGCTTTTAATCCTACAATGGATCTATTAGGGATAGTTCGCAGGTATGCTACGACTTGTGGTAATCCCCCAACCGCTCAAGGAGTTGGTATGTTTGATGTCGCTCCGGGATTGAACCAAGGCCAAGTCCGCCTGCTCGTTGTTGAAGACGACCCAAATATTCGCCTGTTTTGTCAGCGCCTTTTACAAACACAATACAACGTAAGTACAGCAGAAAATGGTGCAGCCGCTTTAGAAATGTTGACCGAGCAGCAGTTTGATCTCGTCATTACTGACGTACAGATGCCAATGATGAATGGCATCCAACTGCTCAAGCAGATCCGTGAACACTACGCTGAAATTGACACGCTTGTGATGACGGCCCACGCAACGGTCGAGACCGCCCGTGAGGCTTTGAAATTGGGAGCGCTTGACTATATCGCCAAACCGATTGAGAGCGAGAATCTGCTGCGCACCGTGCGCACCTGCCTCGAATTGCGTCGTGTGCGCCAAGAAAAAGAACGCCTCTCTGATCTGGTGCTAATGTATCAGTTCAGTCAGACGATTGCCACCACCCTCGCCGTCGAGACGCAAGTTGAGCAGATCTTTGAATTTCTCTGGCGTCGCTACGCCCCTGAAACCTTGGCGCTCTCGTTGATCTTCGACGATCAACACCTGAAACTCATTGCTTGCCGTACCACCAAGGGCTGGCAGTACGATCACATGGAACTGCCCCTCCCGCCGCAGCGCACCCCCGATATGCTGCCGCGGGCCCACATGCAACTCTTGGACAAGGTGGTTCCCGCCGAGCAGAGTCGCTTTGCCGGTATCGTTTTGCGTAGCCACGGCCAACCCATTGGCTATCTGCATATGGCCCGCCATAACGAGCAACCTGTCTTCGACCAGAGCGAGCGGCGTCTGCTTGGCATCTTCGCTGGCCAAGTTGCCGCCTCACTCGACAATGCCCGCCTCCACCAAGCGCTGAAAGAGCAGAACCGCCAAACGATCGCCGCCCTCGCCGAAGCAATTGATGCCCGTGACGCCTATACCTACGGCCACTCGCGTCAAGTCACCCGCTATGCCGTCCGTCTGGCGCAGGAAATTGGCCTGCCCCCCGATCGCATCGAATTGATTGACTACGCCGGCTTGCTCCACGATGTCGGCAAGATCGGCATCCGCGACCACATCCTACTCAAGCCCGGCAATCTCACCGATGAAGAGATGGCGATGATGCGCCGCCATCCCCAGATCGGCGTCAAGATTATCGAAGGCGTGTGCGGCCTGCGCGAAACCTTGCCCATCATCGAATGTCACCACGAACGTTGGGACGGCAAAGGCTATCCCCGCGGCCTCGCCGGTGAAGCCATTCCCCTCGAAGCGCGCATCATGGCGATCGCCGATGCTTTTGAGGCCATGACCGCTGACCGCGCCTATCGTCCTGCTATGGAGACCGCCAAAGCCCTCGCTATTCTCGCCAATGGCCGCAGTACTCAGTGGGATGCCCAACTTGTAGACCATTTCATTACGATCATCCAGCGCGAAGGCGACCAACTGCGCTACCGCGAACGTTTTAGTCAAGTGCCACTCAATGCCATTCTCGAGCGCAAAAGCATCGGTGGCGCTGAGTAGGAAGGGTGCGCACGGGAACTAGGTTCCCGCGCATCCTCCCGCCATCCGGCGGGGCGTGGGGCGCGCAGCCCATACGCATGAACGTAAGCCTCTAGCGGGCCTGCTGGCGAGGATGCGGGCTTGCCCTCATGCGCATGAACTTACGCTTGGCATGGCCCCACAAATTTTGGTCACACTCAATAGGTTTAAGGAAAAATTTAGACAATGACCAACCAAGGCAAAGCGACATCTGGAGGCGGAAACATGCGTATCGGCGGTGTGTTTGGCGCCCTCGTCGTGCTGATCATCATCGCAGTCGGCTTCTCGACAATGAAGTTCGCCCAGGTGAATGAGGGCGAACGCGGTATTATTGTCACCCAAGGGCGCGTAGAGGGCATTCAAGAGCCCGGTATCTTCTTTCGCCCCTTTGCGCCCTTTACCGTCATCGAGATCGTCAATGTGCGTCGCCAGAGCCGCACCATTGAGCAGAATGTGGCTAGTAGCGACAAGCAGCTCTACGACATTGATATTCAGGTGGACTTTAGCCGTCTTCCGACCCCCGATGCCCTGCGGGATAGCTACGGCGAGATTGGCGTGGACGATGCCCAGCTCAACAATTTCCTCGACGGCTTTATCAACGATGCGCTGAAGAGCGCCTCGACCCAGTTTACGCTCGATCAGGTGCTTTCGGATCGCGGTGGGTTTGCTGATCGCATCCGCCAGTTCCTTGTAACCAGCCCCGGCCAGGGTCTGGATGCGCCGGTGGAGCAACTCTTCGTGCGCCTTGAGGCGGTGAAGGTGCTGGATATTAGCGTGGGTGAGCAGTATGCCGCGCTGTTGGCCGAGAAAGCCAACCTAGAGGTGCAGATCGAGACCGAGCAGAAGCGGCGCGAGCAGATCCAGGCCCAGCAGGAGAACAATCTCTTCCAGGCCGAACAAGAAGCCCAAGTGCTGCTCACCCGTGAGCGCGGCCAGACCGAAGCGGCGCTCGAGGCCTCCAGTCGCGATGCCCAGGTGCGCGCCATTCAGGGCCGCTACTGGCGCGAGAACCCCGAACTCTTCGAGTTGCGCAAACGCGAATTGATGGTCGAGATGCTGAACAATGGCAATATGTGGTTCATTGATCCTGGCACCGACGTGACGCTGCTGCTCAACCAGATGGGCAATACGGATGGTAGTAGCACACCAATCGTGCCGGTGCAACCCGTCGCGCCGTCGGTGCCCGTGCCCGACGTGCCGTAGGATCGCAGCGGGTGTTGCTACCAGCATTGTCCACCGCAGCGAGCGCAGAGCTACGCAGAGTGAAGCTTCACATGGCAAACCCCATCCAAATCATCCCCATCGTGGGCGTCCCCGAAGTGCAGCCCGGCGACGATCTCGTGCTCCTGTTGCGCGACGCCCTAGCGCAACAAGAGCTACCCCTGCAAACGGGTGATGTCCTTGTCGTTACCCAAAAGATAGTCTCGAAGGCGGAGGGGCGTCTGGTTGATCCGACAACGCTCGATCCCTCCGCCTTTGCCCACCAATTGGCGGCGCAGGGGCGCAAAGATGCCCACGCCTATGAAGTCATTCTGCGCGAAAGCCGCCGCATTGTGAAAATGGTACCGGGCGTCTTGATCACCGAGACCCACCACGGCCTGATTTGCGCCAACAGCGGCGTGGACGAGTCTAATGTGGATGGCGGACGTATGCTCTGCCTGCTACCCCAAGATGCCGACGCGAGCGCCGCCCGGCTGCGGGAGCAGGTACAGGCCCAGACAGGCGCCCAGATCGCAGTGATCATCTCCGACACCTTTGGCCGCCCCTGGCGCACCGGCCAAGTCAACGTCGCCATTGGCTGCGCCGGCCTCGAGCCGCTCAGCGACTACACGGGCCAACCCGACCCCCATGGCTACACGATGCAAGCAACGGTTCTCGCCGTCGCCGACGAACTGGCCAGCGCTGCCGAGCTAGTGATGGGCAAAGTTGATCGCGTGCCGGTGGCGCTCATTCGCGGCTACTGCTTCACGCCCAGCAACGAAGCCACCGGCCAGATGTTGCTGCGCGACCCGCGCACGGATCTCTTTCGTTAGAGTATGCAACAGGGAGGGGCTAGGGGCGGGCTTCGCCCTCCCCGAAAACCCCTCCCACCATCCTGAGGGAAATTTCACCAAAAACCGTAACTTTTGGCCCCGACGCGCAGGTGACGCAGGGTAAACCGCACGAGCGCATGCAGCGCAAGATCGCCCGTTTTCGCTCCTTCTTCCGTAAAGGCTACCAGGCGGAAGATCTGCGGCGCATCTACCGCATCCTCGAACACATCCTACGCCTTCCCGACGACTTGCAAGCCGAGGCCCATGCTACAATGCGACACATCGAAAAAGAGGAGAACACGATGAGCTTACCGATGGTTGGGCTTGAGAAAATCGGCTACCTCCAGGGCCACGCCGAGGGCCACGCCGAGGGCCACGCCGAGGGCCACGCCGAGGGCCACGCCGAAGCGCTGCAGCAGGTGGTACTGCGCCTTCTCAAGCGCAAGCTTGGCACTTTGAGCGATGCGCTAGAGACGGCAGTGGTCGCGCTTACGTCCCCGCTGCTGCTCAGTTTGAGTGAAGCCCTGCTCGATTTCACGACTCCCGAAGATCTGCAGACGTGGCTTCATGAGCACGCGCAGGGCTAAAAAAGCCACTATGGATTTCATGCAGATCATCCGTGGGCGGCGCAGCGTGCGCGCCTTTCGCGCTGCGCCGCTGACACGGGCGCAGCTTGAATTGGTGCTGGAAGCGGCGGGTTGGGCACCTTCGCCCCACGGACGCCAGCCGTGGCGTTTTGTGGTACTCACCAGCCCTGAGGCCAAAGGCCGTCTCGCGGCGGCGATGGGCCAGCAATGGCGGCAGCAGTTGGCGCTTGATGGCCAAGACGAAGCAACAATCAATGCCCGTTTTGCCCAATCGCACCAACGCATCACCAGTGCGCCCGCCGTCATCGTGCCATGCCTCTACCTTGAAGAGCTTGATCGCTACCCCGACGCCGAGCGTCAGGCTGCCGAAACCACAATGGCCATCCAGAGTCTGGGCTGCGCCATCCAGAACATGCTCTTGGCCGCCTACGCCCAGGGCTTCGACGGCGGCTGGATGTGTGCGCCGCTCTTCTGCCAAGCCACGGTACGTACCGCCCTCGAACTCGACGCCGCCCTCCAGCCCCACGCGCTGATTACCTTGGGCTATGCCGCCCGCGATCCGCAACGCCGCCCGCGCAAAAGTGTGGCAGACCTGGTGGCGCATTGGGAGTAGGGGACTCGGGGAGAACCAAGTTCTCCCCGGCCCAAACATAGGGTAGTTCGTAACCGCTGCCGCGTTGGGGTTGCGGGGGCATGGCCCCCGCAAAACCCCCACCCCAGTGGGGTTTAAGGGCGGACAGAACATTCGCTCCGCAAGCCGCAGATAGATGATGGGGATGCCATGGATGGCCCTCACCCCCTGCCCCCTCTCCCACGTTGTGGGAGAGGGGGGAAGACTTTGAGATTCTTGGCGTTGCAATGCGGTTCCAGCAGGGGACGTACAAGTTTTCTGTCCGCCCATGAACCCAGTGGGGAGGTGCGGAGGGCGTAGCCCTCTGCACCTCCCCACCAAACGGTAAAGCCGATCGCCGCAAGGCGAACCATCCCTTACAACAACAGCAAAACGACCGCCAGCGTCACAATACTCACCGCATTGGAAAAGAGTACCGTTGCAGTAACAAATTCGGGTAGCAGCTTGTTTTCCATTGCAATAATGGAGACAAGCACCGCCGTAGGCATGCTGCACTGTAAGATGCCCACGTTACGTTCGAGGTCGGGCAGGGCGAACCAAGCGACGGTGGCGAAGGCGAGGAGCGGGCCGCCAATCATGCGAATAGCGCTGGAGATAAGCAGGTCGGCATTGATCTTGGGGAGGCCCGCCGCAGCCAATTGGCTCCCGAGGAGCAGCAGCATCACCGGAATCAGTGCGCCCGAAAGCAGATCCAACGGGCGTGCAACCACGGTGGGCAGGCTCCATTCAGCCCAATTGACCAGCATGGCTGGCGGTAGCGCAAGGATCGCCGGGGTGCGTAGCACCTGCCAGACGATGCTCAGGCTAAAACCACGGCTAAAGTTGGCCGCTGTCACACAAACGATAAAGGCAAGCACCAAATTGGCCAAAAAGTAGAGCGTCGCAATGCCCAGCGCCTCTGCTCCTTCGGCAAACTGAATGATCGGCAAGCCAAAATTGCCCACATTGCCAAAGGCCGCAATCATCACATAGGCCGCCGTCATCTGTGGTGAACGGCGCAGCAGGCGGGCCACGATAAAAGCGAGAAGAATCGTTCCAAGATAGACTAACGTGATAAACCCCACCATACGCCCCGCCAAAGCCGCCTCAATCCGCGTCTGGCTTAACACACTGAAGACAAAGACGGGGGTCAAGACGAAATAGGCTAAACGCGAGAGTGTGCGGATCTCGAGTTGGAGCCGCGGCCCGACGAAGTAGCCAAGCGCGACGAGGACGAAGACGGGCACGAGAACGTTGAGGGCAACCGCGATCAACTGGCTCATTGGGGGGGGTAGCTCCTAGCGTATGGCTTCGTTTGCAAGGCATTATGATACCACCTTCCCTTTTTGTTGCGTATGGGCCATGTCCATGCGCAGTAACGTAAGGGTGTGACTGGAATCTGTAGGGCGGTGCCCTACACCCCCGCCGACCAGGGGGAAATGCGGGGGAACCATGTTCCCCCGCACCCCCTAACCTACACATGATATCTTTAGGGTGTGCGAGGGAACATGGTTCCCTCGCATCCTTCCGCCGCCCGGCGAGGTTTGGGGCGCAGCCCCAACAGCAGATTTTAGGGGCGACAGCCCCACCGTAGGTGAATTTGCAACAACCCTTTTGGGCTTTACGTCCCTTGCCGCAAGGGGCGCAGTGTGCTACAATTGCCGCCACTGGCATCGTTGCAAGAGAGTTGTTGTTGCACGACTGAGGGTTGATGCCAGCGCTCTTGTTTCAGCCGAGGAGCCTCCTATGCCCGACGCCTCCGGCCGTAATCCGGCGATTGTTCTCGTTGAGGACGAGCCTGATATTCTCATTATTCTGCACCGGTTGATGCGCGATCTGACCGGGGGCTACGATATTGTCACCGTCAACGGTGGGGCCGACGCCCTCGCCCAGATTGCGCTTCGCCCCGTTCCGTTGGTCATCACCGACTACAATATGCCCGGAATGAATGGCCTCCAGCTCGCCGCAGCCATCAAAGAGACCTCGCCCGATACGCGGGTGGTCATGATTACTGCCTATGCGACGCCTGAGTTGGAGAAACGCGCCCGCGAACAGCGTGTGGATTACTATCTGCCTAAACCCTTCCCGCTGGATCGCCTTGAACAGATTGTGCGCGACGTGCTGAAATGAGGCGGGAGGTCGCCAAGATCTCTCCCTCATTCAGTTGTCACCTCGTTGTCATTGCTCTGCGTGGGCACCTTCGGGTAGCATAGCCCGGTACAAGGTGGCGCTACGGAGGGCTTTCATGGCTGATTTGACAGCAATCTTCCCCACACTGCTGCTTGCGGTGATGTTTGTGTTGACCCTAATTCTGCTGCCACTGCTTGACGAAGATCGCTTACGCCGTCAGCATGATCAGCAGCCGACCGATAAACTGCGTCTGCCGCTGGGCCGGATCAAGGACGAGTAGCGCTTTGGGGTGTGTCTTCCGGCGGGGGGGCGGGGCGCAGCCCCTAAATCTCAATGTGTCGGGGCGGGCTTCGCCCGCCCCGACACATTGAGATTTCTATAAGGTAAGCGGAAACTTTTAAACATCCCAACAGCCTGTCATGCTGAGCGTAGCGAAGCATCTCTTTTGGTCACCACGAGAGACCCTTCGCTGCGCTCAGGGTGACAAAGCGACGGGGCAATCAATAAAATCTGCTTCCCTAACACCCGCTCTACATCCACGGCTGCTTCCACCGCATCTGCTAGGCGTTCGTAGGGATCGGGTGCGGGCGGCGCGGCGCTCGGTTGCCAGCCTAAGCTTGCCAGCCAGCCTTGGCGAAAGGCGCTGTTGGCGAAGATACCGTGCAGGTAGCAGCCCCAAATGCGCCCTTCGGCGATGTGGCAGCCATCTGCTGTGTGGCTCGCTTGCGCATCACGCGTGGTGACGATTGCGACGGGGGCACCGCCCGTGACCTGTGTGCGCCCCATGTGAATCTCGTAGCCCTCCAGCGGTGCTCCCGTCGCCCATGGTGTACATGCGCTACCGTGCACTTGCACGGTGCGTTTGTTCGCGCTGAAGATGGTGCTGACCGGCAAGAGCCCCAAGCCGGGCGCGTCACCGCCCACGCCCTCGCTGCCCTCTGGGTCACTGATGCGCTCGCCTAACAACTGGTAGCCGCCACAGATGCCCACCAGCGCCCCGCTGAAGGTGCGCAGTGCCGCATCAAAGCCCCGTTCGCGCAGCCAAGCGCGAGCGGCGAGGGTGTGTTTCGTGCCCGGCAGAATCACTGCCGCCGCCCCGTCCAGTTGCTCCGGACGCTCGATGTAGCGTAAATTCACACCTGGCTCGCGGGCCAGCGGGTCGAAGTCGTCGAAGTTGGCCAGCGCCGGAAGCCGAAGCACCGCAAGCGTGAGGCCATCGTTGCGTGGCGTAACGCCTCGTTCGAGTGCCACGCCATCCTCTTCGGCCAAGCCCAGATCATGGAGCCAAGGCACCACCCCCAGCACTGGCAGCCCGGCCCGCGCTTCGAGCATGCGCACACCATCGGCAAAGAGTGCCGGATCGCCGCGAAAACGGTTGACCAGCAGCCCCACCACCAACGCTCGCTCGGCTGGTTCTAGCAGCATCAGTGTGCCAAGCAGTTGGGCAAAAATACCGCCCGCATCAATGTCGCCCACCAGCAGCGTCCGCGCCTGCGCATAGATCGCCACACGCGCATTGACAATGTCGCGCGGCTTGAGATTCAGTTCAACCGGACTCCCCGCCCCCTCGGCCACCACGAGATCGTAGTCATTGCGCAACGCATCCAGGTTGCGCGTCACCACTTCCCAGAGTTGCTCCTTCTGCTGCCAGTAATCTATGGCGGCCAAACTCTGCCATGGGCGACCCTCGACAATGATCTGACTGCGGCACTGGCCTTCGGGTTTAATCAGGATCGGATTCATCGTCACTGTTGGCAGAATGCGCGCCGCCGCCGCCTGCACCGCCGTACTCCGCCCGATCTCGCCGCCATCGGCAGTGACCGCCGCATTATTGCTCATATTCTGCGCCTTGAAGGGCGCTACGCGCAGCCCGCGCCGTTGGGCAATACGGCACAAGGCCGCGACCAAGACGCTCTTGCCGACCGACGAAGCGGTACCAAGTACCATAATGACAGGAGCGGGCATAAGGAACCTTCCGTTGGCGTGTGGGAAGGGTGTGCGAGGGAACCAGGTTCCCTCGCACACCCTTCCCACACCCATCTCTCACACCGCAGGCAGTATACCGCCAAACAGATCACCCAAGCGCAACAGCGACCCGGCGAAGCGTGAATTGGCCAGCGCCTCATTCCAAAGGGGTAACGGGAAGGCGTGCATGACCACGACAAGGACGGTAACGGCGATGCTGGCTTGCAACAGCCCCAACAAGCCCCCGAGCAGATGATCGAGCCAACCCAGGAAGAGTAGGCCCACAAAGGTGTGCAAGATCGAAGCAATGAGGCTAGCGATGCTACTCACCAGCATCAACAGCCCAAGAAAGCCTAGGGCGCCCGTCACCATAGGGTCACTGATGAAGGAACTGAGCCAATCGGCCACATTGCCCCCAAAGCGCCCCGCGACCATCACGCCCACGATCAGGCCCACTACCGCCAACACCTGGCGAATCAGTCCCCAATAGAGGCCCAACGTGAAGAAGAGCCCCAAAACGATTAAGATGATCAGATCAAGTCCGTTCATGCGTTGTATTTTTCCTGTAAGACATGGTTCGTAACCAAGTTACGCTTTTTGCCGCTGCCGCGGCGGGGGTGCGGGGGCATGGCCCCATGCGCATGAACGTACGGGGCCTGCGGCCCCTTAGACCCCGCTGGAAAGGGAAATTGTTCGGGGGCCAAGCCCCCGAACCCCCGCCGGAAGGCCCACCAGGGGCATGGCCCCATGCGCATGAACGTACGGGGCCTGCGGCCCCTTAGACCCCGC
>RSAS01000786.1:10516-21095 GCA_003934145.1 Candidatus Viridilinea halotolerans
TGGAAAGGGAAATTTTTCGGGAGCCAAGCCCCCGAACCCCCGCCGGAAGGCCCACCAGGGGCTTCCGGCGGGGTACTTTATTGTCTCACACGGCGGGCCCCGCCCGCTCTTCTAGGTGAAACTCCGTGAACTGCACGCGGATGCCGCTCTCGTCGGCGCTCTGCATGAGCAGGCCGGTACGCCCAGAGAGGCGTATATCCGGTGGCAATTCAATCTCCGGCAGTTCTTGGCCGTTGATGATGATCGTTAGGTACTCGCCGCGCGCCTCAACGCGCAAGTGGTTGGTAACGCCTGCACCGCGCCGCACCGCTGGTACCAGCGTGGGCGGAATGATCAGCCCGCTCTCTGGCCCGCTGCGGAAGAGCATGATGCCGCCTTGGGGCAAAATCAGTAGCCCGATAAAGTCGAATGCGCCATCGTCGGCGAACATGAGGCCGTAACCGCCCCCTTCGGCCAGGCCCTCCACCAGTTGCGCTTCTGCCTCCAGGATGAAGTGGTCACCTACGGTGGAGCTACCGATGGGCAGCGGTTGCTGCCAGGAGAGGACTGATCCGCCGACGAAGAGCTCGTAGCTGTCATCGCGCAGCGTCGCCCCACCGACACTCCACGGGGCGCGGCGCGCGTCGCTAAAGTCCTCATGCAGCCGCAAGCTCTCCTGATCGCCGCCGACAGCCTCAAGGAAGGCAAAGCCTTCAATGTTGTCGAAATGCACAACCAAGCCGCCCTCGGTGAAGGTGACCAAGCCGAGGGTCAGTTGGCCCGTCTGAGGCTCTGGATCGGTGAAGGTGAGTACCTCTTCGCCATTGATGAAGCCGGTAAGCTGCGGCCCATCGGCGACGAGGCGCAGGCGATTGGTCGCGCTAAGGCCCACGCTAATCGCCGGGTGGGGCGTCCAGGGCACCAAGGAGGTGTAGGTTTCATCCTGCACGCGCAGCAGGCGGTAGTAGCCGGTCGCGCTGAGCGAGAACATGAGGTGGTCGTCGGGGGCGCGTTGGCGGAAGCGAATGCCAAACTCAGCCGCGAGGGGGCCAGCGGTTTGGGTGGCGTCCACGGCGAGATCAAAGTCGCGCAGATCGCCTTCACCCAAAAAGAGGCCGTAGGTGTCGAAATCGGGCCGTTCGAGGCTCATCGCATAGACGCCATCAACCACCAGGGTTTGGGCCTGCTCCCAGCGCTCCGAGGGCTGGACGAAATCCTCAGTGATATTGATGGGGCCAACGGGCAGCGGGGGGAACTTATTGGGCGCTTCGGGAGGCGGTTCATGGCTGGTGTTGCTGGCCACAAAGGGCAATTGGTTGAAGAGTGTGGGGTTGAGCAGCACAAAAACTACGAGCAGTGCGCCAACGCAAGTGATGAAGAGGCCCAAGAGGGCGGCGAGGAGCAACAAGGCGCGGCGGGTGGTGGGGGGGGCTTCGGGGTTCGTCATGGCTTATGGTTTCTTTTGGGGACGGATTCATTATGGGGATGGCTTGGAAGACCCTCATCCCCAGCCCCTCTCCCGCAGGCGGGAGAGGGGGAACTCCGTTTGGTGGCTATACCGTTCTAATGGGAGGGAAGCGGGATTACGCATAAGACAAGGTTCGTGGCAACGTTACAGCTTGCGCCAATAGGTAGTGCCGACTTTAGTCGGCTTCCCATTGCTGCCAAAGACCTCAGCCGACTAAAGTCGGCACTACGATGGCAAAGCGCGAAGCCCCTTTCTGAAACCATGTCTAAGCCATTATACCAAGCCTAACCTCTGTTCACCTGTTCGCGTCCCCGCAATCCTCGCTTCTTCGCCTCTTCGCCTTAACTCACACGGCTATTTCTTCGTGTACAATGCAGCACAGACCTCTGATTCATTGCCTATGATACCAATTGCTGTGGAACAGTCCGTATCGCGCACCATGTCCGAGCGCATTGGTATGCGGTGTACCCTGCTCGTCACTTGTCACTTGTCACTCGTCACTCATAACTGGTATGAGCCGCTTGCCCCCTAGTATTACTATGCTCAAGGTCAAAATAGCTGGACTTGGACACTATCTGCCGGAACATGTGGTGAGCAGTGCGCAACTTGAGGCTGAATATGGCCTTGAGCCGGGTTGGATTCTGCGTACCACCGGTATTGCCGCCCGCCACCGGGCGCTGACGGAGACGACGGTAGCGATGGCGCAGCGTGCGGCCCAACGCGCTTTGGCGGCGGCGGGTATGACGGCGCGCGATGTCGATCTGATTATTGCGGCGGCGAGTGGTCGCCAACAGGCGATCCCCTGCACGGCGGCCTTCATTCAGCGTGCTATTGGTGCGCCCGATGGCGGGAGCGCCTGTTTCGATCTCGATGCCACCTGCCTCAGTTTTATCTTTGGCTTACAGACTGCCGCCCATCTCGTGGCAGCGGGGAGCTATCGCACGGCGCTGATTGTCAGTAGCGAGATTACACGCCGCTCGCTCAATCCGCGTGAGCCGCAGAGCGCTGTACTCTTTGGCGATGCTGCTGCTGCTGCGGTGCTGGTGCGGACGCCTGCGGGTGAGTCTGCACGGATTGTGTGGGAGCAGTTTGCCACCCATAGTAGCGGCGCAGACCTGACGACCATCCAGGGGGGCGGGACGCTGCACCATCCCAACGATCCCACGACAACGCCGGAAATGAACACCTTTTCGATGCAGGGCACGGGCGTCTACAAGAAGGCGGCGCGTCTGGTGAGCCCCTTTATGGAGCAGTTCTTTGCGCAGACGGGATGGACGCGCGCCGAGGTGGATGCGGTCGTGCCGCACCAAGCGAGTGGTCACGCCCTCGATCTGCTGACTGCCCGCTACGGTTTCACGCCTGCGCAGGTGGTGCGCAACCTCGCCGAACGGGGCAATTGCGTCGCCGCCTCGATTCCGCTAGCCTTTTCGGAGGCGGTGGCCAGCGGGCGTATTCAGCGCGGCCAGCGCGTCATGCTCGTTGGTACCGGCGCCGGGCTGACGATCGGGGCGCTTGGGTTGGTGTTTTAGGGGGGTGTGGGGGAACCTGGTTCCCCCACGCCCCCTTTGCCCAAAGGAAGAGAGCGGAGGCGCAGTCTCGCCAACTCTTCGCCGGAGAAAACGGTTATGTTACAAGCCAATCTCGTGATCAATTACGAGCAGATTGAAGCCTTCTGTCGGCGTCACCATATTCGTCGTCTTGCCTTGTTTGGTTCAGTATTGCGCGAAGATTTTGGGTCTGATAGTGATATTGATATTCTTGTTGATTTTGATCCTAATCATATCCCGGGTTTAGCACTGATTCGCATGCAAGATGAACTATCAGCATTGTTAGGCGGTAAAGCGGTTGATTTAGTTACGCCAAAGTTTCTTAATCAGCGCATCCGTGCCCAAGTATTAGCAGAAGCCAAGGAGATTTATGTCCAAAGATGACATGGTCTATCTAGGCCATATGCTCGATATGGCTCGGAAGATCGCAACCAAAGTACATGGTATCTCACGTCAGACGTATGATAACGATGAGAATCTACGGCTTGCATTAGCCCACCTCGTTCAAGTTATTGGCGAAGCGGCGCGTCGTGTCTCTGTTCATAGCCAAACTAACTATGCAAAGGTTCCATGGCGTGAGATCATCGGGATGCGCCACAAAATTGTTCATGACTACATGGATGTCGATGAAGATGTAGTCTGGGAAGTGGCAACAAAGGATATTCCACCATTGATTACGATGTTGGCAGCTATTGTGCCTCATGATGAGCATGGCTAGCTACGGGGCACACAATCGACGGCTCATGCCGTCGATTGTGCAGGTTTTACATTCCATGATGGACAAGGTTTCAGAAAGAGGTTTTGCGCTTTACAATCGTAGTGCCGACTTTAGTCGGCTGAGGTCTTTGGAAGCGATGGGATGCCGACTAAAGTCGGCACTACCTATGGCGCAAACTGTCAAGTGCCTACGAACCTTGTCATGTAAGGGAAAACCCTACAGGTCAACCTCACATGACCCCGAGACACACGCCATCTCTTGCGCCGCGTTGGTTAGATCCTGCTCTTCGTAGCGGTAGATCTTCGAGAAGTCAATCGCTGGGAAGTTGGCGACGAGCCGCTCGTACTCGGCGCGGGTGATCTCGACGTAGGGCATGTTGTCGTATTTGGCGTCGAAGGCGGGGAGGAATGAGAGGCCGCCAATCAGGTCGCGGTGCTCCCAAACCCACTTCATCAGGTCGATCACCTCGTCGGGCTGGTAGATGATCGTGCAACTCGGGTTGTGTTCCGTCCAATAGGTCTTGTTCTGCAACCAGAATTCGCACTGGGCAATCGCTGAGCGATCCTTGCGCGTGGTCGCCCCTTCCGGCGAGCGTACCGGGAAGTGAATGACCCAGGTGTTGGCGTTTTCGGCGCTCTGACCATTTTCGGGCGACATCGGCACGCCGGCGTCGCGCAGCACCTTGAAGACGGGCGAGTGGGCGGCAACGCGCACGTTGCGAATGTAGTAGGGCGCCCACCGCGCATGCAGCCCCGAAGCGCAGTCTATCAGTTGCGACGAATTACCACTCGGTTTCACACATGTGATCGCCGCCGACTGGTTGATCCCCAGAGCCAACGCCGTCTGGCGATTGGTCTCAATCGCCACCTGACGCAAACGCTCCTTCACCCCGCCATCCTGGGCGATGGGGCTATCCAACTGCCCGGTGATGTCCACGCCGAGCAGCCGCTCCTCCTCGCAGTTGCGCTGCCACTGCGGGCGCAGGCCGGGGAAATAGGTCGCCAAAGACTGAATCGTGCCAATAATCGCCGCCACCTCCACCTTCTCGCGCAGACTCTCGAACGTATCGTCGCTGCGCGCGACGGCAGCCGAGAGGTTGCAGAGTTCCCAGGGTCGAAGAACGATTTCGCCACCACAACTGTTACCGCTTCCCGTAGGAAGTGGCGCGGTCATTTCTGCCGCGCTCTGCGCCTTCAACTATACGCGCAGGTCGGAGCGCATCACCATCTCGTAAAACGAGATGCCCCTTGTCGCTCTCTCGGGCCTTCCCTTGCGGGCTATGCCACGGAGTGACCCCAGCGGGCTTCCTCCGTTATTCAGGGTTTTCCTAGCCGGTCGCCCGACTAGGCCGCTAGGCTTAACGGATTCGTACCAAACTCAGCACCTTGGCGCCGCGCCGGTTTGAGCGCATGGGCCGCTTCGCGGTTGAAGATGCCCGGCTCGCCGCGCCCCGACTGCACCATTTCGAGGAACTGGCTGATGAATTCGGCCTGGGTGAGGCCGCTGGTGAGCCAGACGGCGGAGTTGTTGGCGTTCCAGCGCTGGCTGTTTTCGCGCTCGAAGTCGCCATATTTGCTCTGGCGCATCTCGTCGTCGTCGGGATCGAAGAGGGCCAACATTGCGGTCCTGCGGACTCCCCCGCTCACGGCGGCGTTGCCGACGGAACACATCATGTCGTGGGCATCAATCGGGCGCAGGAAGCTGCCCTGGCGGGCGAGGATGCGTCCGCGCACAAAGTCGAGCATGACGCGCAGCGGCTCAGGGCCGGAGGCGCGTCCGCCTTTGGTACGCAGTGGCGCACCGGCGGGGCGTAGCAGCGAGAGATCAAAGCGGATGTCGCCACCCTCAAACCAGACCTCCAGGCCGGCACGCAGCGCGTCGGCCCAACCTTCGGCGGAATCTTCGACCACCATTGTCGGGGCCATGAAGCCGGTCTGGCGACGAATACGCGGAAAGTTCTCGACGTAGCGCCCCTCCACCGAGAAGCCGACGCCGCAACCGCTCATCGAAATAATGAGCGCCTCGACAAAAGAGTGGAGACTCTCGACCGGCTGGTAGCTACAGTTGTAGATCGCTACCGAATTGCGCCGCGCCGCCGGACCGGCCATGGCCAAGAGGCGCATCGAAGGCATGGCGCGCATCTCGAGAATGGCGCACCGAACGCGCTCGTAGGCCGCGCTGGGCAGCCGGTCACCAGCCAACTCGTGGAGGAAGGCAACGGAGCGATCCACCGTCTCGATCCATGTCTCACGTCGCCCCAGATCGTAGTTAAAGCGCGAATATTTGTCGAAGAACTGGAATTTTTGCAGCGCCGTCGGAAAGTATTGATCCGACTCGACAAATGCTTCGCGCACCTCATCGGGAATGGGGCGATGGACACGCTTTTGGGCGTGTTCGGCGCGGTAAAGAATGTAGTGCTTGGCCGCCGCGAATTCACCCGCCGCGAGCAACACCATTTCAACGATATCCTGTACGCCCTCGACGGTAGGCTGGGTTTCACCATTTTTGGCGGCAATAATATTAACGACGCGGCGGGTGAGCTCCTCAACCGGCGCTTGGGGCGTACGGTTGAGGGTGGCAAAACATTTACGCAAGGCATGCGTAATCCGTTCGGCCTCGAACGTGACCACGCGCCCATCGCGTTTCACAATTGATGCGGGCATATGCATGCCCGCATCGTCCAACGCCTGATAGACGCCGTCGGCTATCGCTTTACTGGCGCGATCCATGGAGACTCCTTGTGGTAGGGGCTTGGTGGAGGCTACGCCTCCCTCGAAGCGGTTTTTTCTTTCGTTTTGAAAGAAAAAAGATGGTTTGGGGCGCAACCCCATACGCATGAAGTTTAGCATCCCGGTGCGGGGGAGGCAAAGCTTCCCCCGCAAAACGCTTTTTGTTTGGTGTTGACGGCGTAGTCCCAAAATAGATTGTAGGGCTACCGCTTTAAACGGGTTGCGCGGGAGCGGCGCAGCCGCCCCCGCGCAACCAATCCACTAACGAAGTTGACACCACCTGAAGCTACGCTGAAAATCCTGATTGGCAGTTTATGTGTGTATTCTCTCTAACACTACATCTAGTGCTAAACATAAGATGCAGCTACTACATATAGTTTCTGCATAGGCCCACGCACTATAGCATGCTCGCCAGCGCCTGTCAAAGCGAACGGAAGCGATGATGCCTCAAGCTGGAGCTTGCCAGCATTGCGGCCATAACAATTGAGCGACCAACGCTTGTCTTCTTTCAGATTGGACGAACGGTAGCTCGCAGTCCCTCAGAAAAAGAATCTTGAAGGAGGAGGCGAAGCCCCCTCCTTCAAGATTCTTTTGGGCGTGACAGGAATCTGTAGGGTGGTGCCCTACACCCCTTTGGACGGGGGGAGGATGCGAGGGAACCAGGTTCCCTCGTGCACCCTTCTAACGGCTACTCCCGGCTCACCCCCACCTCCGCCTGCCCCGCCCCAAACTCCACCGTCTCGCGGTGGGCCTCGGCGGGCGCCGGGCCGATGCTCAAGCTGGTGGCCAAGGTCTCGTTGCGCAGGTAGTCGCCCCAGGTGGCTACCGTCTGCTCCAGCAATTCCGCCTCGTCTGCACTCGTGAGGTAGAGTGCGATGCGATCCGCGATGGCCAACCCAGCGCTCTTGCGCGCATCCTGGATGCTGCGCACCAGGTCGCGGGCCGCCCCTTCCAGCCGTAGCTCCGGCGTGACCACGGTGCTGAGGGCGACAAGCATGCCGTCGCCTTCGGCGACCGCGAAGCCCTCGGGGGCGCTGCTCTCGACCAAGATCTCTTCAGCGCGCAGAGTGAGCGTCTGGCCGTCGGCGAGCTGCAGTTCCAACATTTCGCCCGCTTCGCAGCGCTGGGCAAAGTCCCGCGCCGTTTCGCCCTCAAGCGCCTTCAGCGCAGCGGTCAGCGCCGGCACCTGCTTGCCATACTTCTTGCCCACCAAACGCAAGTTGGGCTTGAAGCGGTAGTCCACGATCGCCGAACTGGCCGCAAGGTACTGGACTGCCTTGACGTTCAACTCGTCGCGCAGGTCGGCCTCGAAGCGTCGCACTCCTGCCAGCGCGTTGGGGCTACTGGCGCGCAACCAGAGTTCGCCCAAGGGCTGGCGCACCTTCAGGTTGGCACCTTTGCGCGCCGCCCGTCCCAGCGAGACCGCCGCGAGCAAAGCCGCTGTGTCGGCCACGAGGCCCTCGTCGAGGTACTGCGCATTCACGCGGGGCCACGCCGCCAAATGGACACTCTGCGCCACGCCGTCCGTCACCGCACCGCTCGTTTGGCCCGTCAGGTTGCGGTAGATCGCCTCGCTCACGAAGGGAATGAAGGGCGCACTCAGTTTGGCCAAGGTGAGCAAGCATGTATAAAGGGTGTGATAGGCGGCCTGTTTGTCGCCGTCGGTCTCGCTCTTCCAGAAGCGCCGCCGATTGCGCCGCACATACCAGTTCGAGAGTTCGTCTACGAAGCGTTCAATGCGCCGCGCCGCCGGATAGACCTCGTACTGCTCGAAGTCATTGGTCACGTCGCGCACCAAGCCATTGAGCGCCGCCAAAGCCCAGCGATCAATCGGCTGCAACGCCAGTTCGATCCCCGCGTCTCCCTCTCCCCGCCTCGTCGCCTCGTCGCCTCGCGCCTCCTCGCCTCCCCGCCTCCCCGCGTCTCCCTCTCCCCGCCTCGTCGCAGGCCGCCAACCATCCAACTCCGCGTAGGTCACCAAGAAGCCATAGGTATTCCAGAGCGTCAGCAGGAATTTGCGCAGGCTCTCATTCACCAAGTTGAGGCTGAAGCGGCGCGGGTTGCCGGGAGGCGCGGCAGCAAAGAGGTACCAGCGCAACGCATCCACGCCAAAGGCATCGATCACCTCGCTAGGCAGCACGATATTGCCCTTGGTCTTGCTCATTTTCTGGCCATGCTCGTCCAAAATGTGGCCCAAACAGATCACATTGTGGAAGGCGGGGCGATCAAAGAGCAGCGTACTCTCGGCGTGCAGCGTGTAAAACCAACCACGCGTCTGGTCTACCGCTTCGCAGATGTAATCGGCGGGGTGCGCCGCCGCAAAGAGTTGCTGGTTCTCAAAGGGGTAGTGCCACTGTGCCACGGGCATCGCGCCGCTGTCGAACCAACAATCGGCCACGTCGGGAATGCGCCGCATCAGGCCGTGCTGCGGATCTTCCCAGGTCACCTCGTCCACGTAGGGCCGATGCAGATCCAGGTCGTCCAACGCTCGCCCGGCCTTCGCCGCCAACTCGGCGACGCTCCCGATGCACTCCATATGGCTGCCGTCGGCATTGCTCCAAATGGGCAGCGGCGTGCCCCAATAGCGCTCGCGGCTGACGGCCCAGTCAATATTGTTGGCCAACCAGTTGCCAAAACGCCCGTCGCGAATATGCTCTGGCACCCAGTGGATCTGCTGATTATTGGCCACCAGATCGGGCTTAAACGCGGTCGTGCGGATGTACCACGAAGGCTTGGCGTAGAAGAGCAGGGGCGTATTGCAGCGCCAGCAGAAGGGATAGTAGTGGCGCACGCGGCCACTCTTCAGCAGCAGGCCACGCTCCTTCAGGTTGCGCGTGATGGCAGGGTCGGCCTCCTTGAAGAACTTGCCCGTAAAGGGAAATTCGCCCAACTCGGCCATCACCATGCCATTCAGATCAACCGAAAAGACTGTCGGCAGCCCATGTTTGCGCCCCACTTCAAGATCGCCATAGGCGGGCGCGATATGCACCACGCCGGTGCCATCGTCGAGCGTCACAATCTCATCGGCGATGACGCGGTAGGCTGCATCCAGATCGGGCGTATCGCTCGCCCCCGGCACGCCATTGAAGAGCCGCTCGTACTGCAACCCCACGAGATCGTTGCCCGTAAAGGTGCGCAACACTGTTACTTCTGAGCCAAGTACCCGCTCGACCAGACTTTCCGCCAGGATCAGCCGTTCGCCCGCATGCTCCACCTCGGCGTAGGTCGCGCCGTGCTGCACCGCCAGCGCGATGTTGGCCGGCAGCGTCCAGGGCGTGGTCGTCCAGGCTACCATAAACGTCCCGGCAAGCGAAGCGGCCAAAGCAGCATCGCCGCCCTGGAAGCATGCGCCGCTCAGACGGAACTTGATGAAGACACTGGGATCATCCACATCATCACGCGCCCCGAGGCTCACCTCGTGATCACTCAGGCTCGTACCGCACCGCGGGCAGTGCATCGTCACCTTGTAGTCACGGAAGAGCAACTGACGCTGCCAGAGTTGGCTAAAGATCCACCAGAGCGACTCGATGTACTTGTTATCGTAAGTATAATAGCCATCCTCATCAACCCAATAGGCGATACGTTGGGTAAATGTTTTCCACTCCTGAATATACTCCCAGACACTCTCGCGGCAGAGCTTGTTAAACGCCGCGATGCCATAGCGTTCAATATCGGGTTTGCCACTAAAACCGAGCTTCTTCTCGACCTCGATCTCCACCGGCAGACCGTGGGTATCCCAGCCCTCACGGCGACCAATGATCTTATAGCCCTGCATGGCACGATAGCGCAGAATGATGTCCTTAAAAGCACGGCTGATGACATGGTGCAGCCCCGGACGGCCATTGGCCGTCGGCGGCCCCTCATAGAAGACAAAAGGCTTCGTGCCCGAAGCGAGCGACTGGGCCACGATCTGCTGCTCGTCCCACCATGCCAGCACCTCCTGCTCCAACTGGGGGAACGACATTCCCGTAGCGACCGGTTTGAACATGGAAACCTCCGTTATGCTTTTGCGCTTCGCGCTGTTTGTGGGGCTGCGCCCCTCATGCGCATGAACGTAAGGGGCCTGCGGCCCCCGTGCCCCCACCGGAGGGGGGATTCTTCGGGGGCCAAGCCCCCGTGCCCCCGCCGGAGGGGGGAT
>RSAS01000614.1 GCA_003934145.1 Candidatus Viridilinea halotolerans
TTCCCCTTCCGGCGGGGTTTTAGGGGCCGCAGGCCCCTTACGTTAAGGCGGCATGAACGAAAGCCCCTAGCGGGCCTGCCGGCGGGGGGGCGGGGGCATGGCCCCCGAAAAATTTCCCCTTCCGGCGGGGTTTTAGGGGCCGCAGGCCCCTTACGTTAAGGCGGCATGGGGGCCATGGCCCCCGCAAAGCCCCCATCCCAGTGGGGAGGATGCGGAGGGCTACGCCCTCCGCATCCTCCCCACGAACTGTAAAGGCGATCGCCGCAAGGCGAAACCATCCCTAAGTTCCAGAAACAGTATCTAAAAAACTATAGTATAGTCAAGGGAGATCTAAACAATGTCGCACTGGACATTTCTGACCAACCATGCCCAAGTTCTGCTCTGTATTGCGCGGAATCAGAGTGCGACGGCGCGTGAGATTGCGGTCGAGGTAGGGATTACCGAACGGGCAGTACAGCGCATTCTGCGCGATCTGCACGACGCGGGCTATGTGAGCCATACGCGGGTGGGTCGTTCCAATCGCTACGCGATCCACGGTGATACGCCGATGCGCCATCCGGCGCAACAGGGGTTGGTGGTGCGTGAACTGTTGGATCTTTTGGGGTGAGGGCGGCGGGGACGCGACGGCGCGGGGACGCGATAGGTTTTTTTCTTGCCCCCCTCTCCCACAAGCGTTTACGTTGCCATGGCTGTTGCGACAGCCATCCCTAGCGTACTACTTGTCCGTGGCGCGGACGCCCGCGAACGGCGGGGGCAACCTTGCCCCGTGCGGTGGTCACCCAGAGCAACGCAGTCATGATCGCGGATGAAGCCACGCACCAGGCACAGGTCGCCCCAATGACGAATGGTTCCAGGAAGGTCAGGTAGGTCGAGAAGAGCATGCCACCGAAGATCATGACGCGCATCGCAGTAGCGGCTTGGGGCATGGCGCTTTTGCTGCCATACTGGCTAACTGCCCAGGCGAGCAAAATGGCGGTATAGCCGACGATGCCGAGCAGACCCACAGGGATGCCGAAGAGCTTGGCGTACTCACTCTGCTGGACGGTGTTGCAGTCGCCGACCGGCCCACAGACCGCTGCCGCCCCACTGACCTCGACGTAGGCCAAGTAACTCGCGACAACCATGCCCACAAGGGCCAAGGCCGGCACGGCTTGGATGCGCCAGGCGGTGAGCGGCTGAGCAAGCGGGCTACGGCGCACGATGCCGACCACGAAGAGCGAGAGGATCATGATCACCAGCATCACCACAGCGATCCCGTTCCCCAATGGATCGCGCTGGAAGGGGCTAGTCGCTTGCGCTGTAGGCGCTTGCAACTCCGCCGGTGCTGGCGGCGTAAAACCGGGCAACGCGGGCCAGGTATTGCCCCCAGCCGCCAAGGCTGCGTCAATCAGGATGGGCAGCATCTGAGGAATCTCGATGCTCCCGACGAGATACTGGTCGCCAAAGATGAGCGCAGGGACGCCGCTGCGCTCTTGGGTTACCTGAAAAGCCATCACCGCCGCCTGATAGAGTTCTTGGCCAGCGGGCTGGCTTACATCAATAACCGCAATGGCCAACTGGTCGCCGTAGCGCGCTTGCAGCGGTGGCAGCACTTCGTCGAGCACGACGTGGCAGTGGGGGCATGTGGGCGAAAAGAAGAGAATGCCGTGGGCCACCGGTTCATTGGCGCGCACACCGGTTGCGCCCAGGAGGGCGAACACAAGCGCCAAAAGGCCGATGGTGCGAATATGGTGATGCTGGAGCATGACGAATTTTCTCCTAGTTTTACAACGTCTGCCCATGGTAAGCCAACGCCCCGCCGGCCAACTCGTAGGGACAGAGGACGAGCAACGCCCGCGCCAGTTGCGTACTAGCATTTTTCCACTGGTGGGGCAGCGCAGCGGCAAAGAGCAGACTATCGCCGGGCTGGATCGAGTAGACCTGATCAACGACGGTATAAGTAATCTCGCCAAGCAGGCCAAAGACAAACTCTTGGCCCGGATGAACGATGGGATGCTCGCCACTGCTCGCACCAGGTTCAAGCGTGAGCAGAATAGGATCGAGGCTGCGCTGCGCCATGCCCGCCCCCAAGTCGGCGAGGCTGCCGTGGCTAAAGGGCACGCTGCGGTGCTGGTCGGCCTTGCGAAAGACGATACGACTGCGCGGCAACTCCGGCTCGAAAAAGGTACTAATCGGTACCTGCAACGCTATAGCCAACTGCTGTAGCGTACTTACGCTCGGCGAGGTCTTGCCGTGCTCGATCAGGCTCAGCGTATTCACCGCCAAGCCACTCGCCTCAGCCAGGGCGCGCATCGTCAGGCGGCGCGCCTCGCGCAGGGTACGCAAGCGCCGACCCACATCAAGACTATCGCTAGATGTTTCACCCGTGACGGCCAAGACGTGCAGATCAGCCGCACTTAGCAGTGTGGTGGAAGAACGATTCATAGGGGATTCCTGCTTTTGCTCATACTTCCCATTATATTATGCGATACGACCCAAAAAAGAGTTATATTGCTTGCGCAAGGGGTTGACAAAAGCAAACCTTGCCAAGAATGGCGTCTCGATCTATGATTAATTTTGGCTTTGGAAGAACAAGAGTTCGGGTTGCGCCCCATGCGCAGCAAGTTACCCCCCCGCCTGACGGGGTTTGGGGGCGAAGCCCCAAAAAAGCCCCCCGCCTGACGGGGTTTGGGGGCGAAGCCCCAAAGAAGCCCCCCAACCTCAACCGGAGGCCATAAGGAGTTTTTATGCCCAAAGATGCGATCACAACCCGCGCAGCGGACTATAACCAGTGGTATCTGGACATTGTACGTGAGGCCGATCTGGCGGAGGTGGCGGAGGTGGTGCGCGGTTGCATTGTGGTAAAAGCAACCGGTTGGGCCATCTGGGAGTTGATGCAGCGCGAGCTTGACGACCGCATTAAGGCAACAGGTCACGCTAATGTGCAATTTCCGCTGTTGGTGCCCAAGAGTTTCATTATGAAGGAGGCCGATCACGTTGAGGGCTTTGCGCCTGAGGTGGCGGAGGTGACCCGCGCCGGCGGCGAGGAACTGACCGAGCCCTATGTGATTCGTCCTACGAGCGAAACCATTATCGGCTATTTCTATAGCCGCTGGATTCGTTCCTACCGCGATCTGCCGCTGCTCTACAACCAGTGGTGTAATGTGATGCGTTGGGAGTTGCGTACTCGTCCCTTTTTGCGCACGGCTGAGTTTTGGTGGCAAGAGGGCCATACCGCTCACGCCAACGAGGCCGATGCTGAAGCCGAAACGCTCAAAATTTTGCATGAGGTCTATGCCGATTTTGTCGAAGAGGTCATGGCCGTTCCAGTGATTCGCGGCCTCAAGACGGAAAAAGAGAAGTTCCCTGGTGCCCTGCGCTCCTACTGCATCGAGGCGATGATGCAGGATGGTCGCGCGCTTCAGTCGGGTACCTCGCACAACCTTGGTCAGAATTTTGCCAAGGCGTTCGATATCACCTACACCGACCAGAACAATACGGTTCAGCACTGCTGGACGACCAGTTGGGGCGTGAGTACGCGTCTCATCGGTGCCCTAATCATGACCCACTCTGACGATGAGGGGCTGGTGCTGCCACCACGCCTCGCGCCCATCCAAGTCGTCGTCGTGCCAATTTATAAGAACGACACCGAACGCACGACGGTCATGGCTGCGGTTGAAACGCTTACCGCAAGTTGGAAGGGCCGCTTGCGCTTTAGGGTTGACGACCGCGACAACCTAAGCCCCGGCTATAAGTTTAATGAATGGGAGATCAAAGGCGTGCCGCTGCGCGTCGAAGTTGGCCCCAAGGACGTTGCAAAGGGCAGTGTCGCGCTAGCCCGTCGCGACATCCCGGGGCGCGAGGGCAAACGTTTCGTGCCCCAAGCGGGCCTCACCGCGCACCTGCTTGAGTTGCTCGCTGAGATGCAAACGGCGCTCTTCCAGCGCGCCCTCGCCTTCCGCGCCGAGCGCAGTGCCCACGTCAGCACCTACGACGAACTGCGCCAGCAGGTCGAACGCGGCTTTGCCTGGGCCTATTGGGATGGCACCGTTGAAGACGAGAAGCGCATCCAAGACGAGACGCGGGCGACGATCCGTTGCATCCCGCTCGATCAGCCCAGCGAAGTGGGACGTTGTGTCTACACCGGACGCGAAACGAGCCAGATGGTGGTCTTTTCGCGGGCGTACTAGTGTTAGGTTAAGCTTGGGATGGGTCTGCTGGTCTAGTCAGGTCAAGCAGACCATCAAATGTTGGGCTGGAAGGAGAGGGCATCGCCCTCCCCTAGCCCCTTCCCCCGTCCTGGTTTAAGGGCGGACAGAAAACGTGTGCGCCCCCTTCTGGAATCGCATTGCAAC
>RSAS01000458.1 GCA_003934145.1 Candidatus Viridilinea halotolerans
AGAAGGGGGCGCACACGTTTTCTGTCCGCCCTTAAACCCGCAAGCGGGAGAGGGGGGACTGCCTCACGCGGCAGTGCCGTTCCAATGGGAGGAAAGCGGGATGACGCGCAGATTTTCTGTCCGCTCATGAACGGCGGGGGGACGGGGGAGGCGAAGCCTCCCCCGAAAAAATCCTTCCCATCGGAATGGGGGTTTTGCGGGGGCCAGGCCCCCGCCCCCCCGCCGCGGCAGCGGCAAAAAGCGTAACTTGGTTACGAACCTTGTCTAACAAAAAAGTGACGCAAAGCCCCCTCTTCCGCGTACGCGGAAGAGGGGGCTTTGCGTCGGAGAGCGTTAGCCAAAGGCTATGCTTTAGGCTTAGCCCCAAAAATCGCCGGGCGCACCAACAGCATCAATCCGATGTCCACAATGGTATGGAAAAGAATCACTGTCCAGATGTCCTCGAAGAGCCAGAAGCAGAGACCCCAACCCAAGACGAGAACCACCTCGGCGAGCGGGCGGTACTTGCGGATGCCCTGCGAACGGGGATCGTCATCAAAGTGGGGCGGTAACACGCGCATCCAGAAGAGCCCGTGGATCAGCCCGCCGTAGATCATAAAAAAGATCAGGCCCAGGATAAAGCCAGCGAACGAGGCCGCACTTGGGGCAAAACTACCCACCACTGCGCTGCCCAGAAGCGCACCAACCCGGTAGATCGCCGCAAAGGCGAAGGTCTCGGCAATGCCATTGCCAACCGCAAAGATAGTTAGCGCCTTCAAGTTGATGGAGCGCCCGCCATGGCGTGCCACCAATACGTAGAGGGTCTGGCTGAGGGCTAGCGAGAAAATCAAATAGATAACGAGCCACGGCTGGCTGAAGGTTGCCGGTACATTCCAAGCGAACAACCAATCATAGAGCAGAGGCACACCGACGAGCGTCGAGACGACCCAATAGATGATGATCTGACGTTCAGCGTTCCGCATGGCCGGATGGGCTGTGGACATGCCCACGTTGGCAAGGGGCTTCTCTAGTTTGACATCCACGGTTAAGCTCCGCTGTTATGGCATATAGGCAAAGTGTACCACGACTGCACAGGCTGTGCAAGGTGAGTTTTCTGGCTTTGTTCAGGGTAATGCGCGTTTCACCTCCCTGGGTAGGCTCATGTCACTTGCTGCAATAAGCATGATAAAACAATTCATAGATGTATTATTTTTGACTTATATGTAATGACTATGAGTATAGCATATCCCTTTTTGCTTCACAAGGGGGGGGCACCCATGCGCATGAACTTAAGGGGCCTGCGGCCCCTTAAACCCCGCCGGAAGGGGAAATTTTTCGGGGGCCATGCCCCCGAACCCCCGCCAGCAGGCCCGCTAGGGGCTTAAGTTAATGCGTATGGGGGGGGCACCCACGCCATCCCAACACGCTTGACAAGCATAGGTCAATCCGGTACACTCCCTTCGCGTCCCCCTGTGCATTGAGGGCTTGTGTTGTCCTACCCTGAAAGTGCCTCGTTGCGAGGTGCCTATGTTGCTTTGCCCACTTTAGGTGAGGGTATAGCACCGAAAGGGGGTGTTTGACGCCTGCGTCTGCGCTACTTTTGCGCCGTGCGCGAGGGTTGGCAACCCGCTTCTGCTTGATTGAGGCGCAAGCTTTGGATTTAGTGTTTACAGATTTCCCTATGTATGTGACAAGGAATGACACAGCATGAAACGACCGTTGAGTCTCCTGATGCTCGTGGCGCTGTTTGCCCTGCTGATTGCTGCCTGTGGCGGCCAGCCGGCAACGCCCCCCGCACCTGCGACTGAAGCGCCGACGACTGAAGCCTCGGCGACTGAAGCGCCGACGGCTGAAGCCTCGGCGACTGAAGCGCCGATGGATGAAGAACCGACGATGGCCCCCGCTGCTATGGGTGGAACAATTAAGATTGCCAGCCAGAGCCCGTTGAGTGGCCCCCAGGCCGCCCTTGGCACTGGCATCCGTAACGGTGCCGAGTTGGGTATCGAGCAACTTGCTGGCCCGCTCACCGACTTGGGCTTCACCGTTGAACTTGCCGCCTTCGACGATCAGGCCCGCGCCGAAGTTGGCTCCGCGAACGCCAAGAATATCGTCTCCGATGGCGATATTCTCTGCGTTGTCGGCCACCTCAATTCCGGTGTGGCCCTGGCTTCGCTGCCCGACTACAAGAATGCCTCGCTCGTGATGATGAGCCCGGCCAATACCAACCCCGACATTACCGATGGTGGCTATGAAGTCGCCTTCCGCGTCGTTGGCCGCGATGATGTGCAGGGTATCGTGGGTGAGGCCTTCGCCCGCGAAGAGTTGGGCGTTGCGTCGGTCTACATTATTCACGACACCACCGCCTACGGCCAGGGTGTTGCTGAGTTCTTCCGCCAAGCAGCCGAGGCCAATGGCCTTGAGGTGCTGGGCTTCGAGGGTACCGAAGAGAAGAATGACTTCTCGGCCATTCTTACTCCCATCCTCGCCGCCAACCCCGACCTGATCTACTTCGGGGGCATCTACGATCAGGCTGGCCCGCTCTTCGCGCAGGCCCGCGATCGTGGCATCGAGGCGGCTTTCCTTGGCCCCGATGGCCTCGATAGCCCCGTCCTCGCCGAACTGGCCGGTAGCGCCCTTGAGGGGATGCACTACACCTCCGTGGCTGCGCCGGTGAGCCAGTTCCCCAACGCGGCGCAGTTCGCCGCCGACTACGAGGCCGGCTATGGTGCCGCCGCGCCGCCCTTCTCGGCCCAGTCCTACGACTCGGCTGGCCTCTGCGTTCAGGCTATTGCCGCCGCCGCTGAGGCTGCCGGTGGTGTGCCTACCCGCGAGCAGGTGCTGGAAGCCGCCCGTGCCCTCCCGGCCTATGAGGGGATCACCGGGAGCTACAGCTTCAACGAAGTTGGTGATCCCAATCCTGCTACTTACTTCGTCCTCAAGGCCAATCTCGAGAATTGGGACGCCAATGAGTTGGTGAGCCGCCTCGAAATTGCTCCTCCTGGTAGCGAGGCTGCCCCGGCGGTCGAGCCGACTCCCGCTGCGACCGAAGAGGAGGATGCGGGTGATGCCGCCGATTATGCGACCATGATCGCGGCGCTGCTCGCTGATGTGCCTGCCGATCTTGGCACGATCAAGATCGCCAGCCAGAGCCCGCTGAGTGGCCCTCAGGCTGCCCTCGGCACGGGTATCCGTAACGGCGCTGAGTTGGGTGTCGAACAGGTCAATGCGCTGCTGGCTGATGCCGGTGTGACATTGGAACTCGCGCCCTTCGACGATCAGGCCCGCGCTGAAGTTGGTTCCGCCAACGCCAAGAACATCGTCTCTGATGGCGATATTCTCTGCGTCGTCGGCCACCTCAACTCCGGCGTGGCGCTGGCTTCGCTGCCCGACTACAAGAATGCCTCGCTCGCCATGATGAGCCCGGCTAACACCAACCCCGACATCACCGAGGGTGGCTACGACGTCGCCTTCCGCGTCGTTGGCCGCGATGATGTGCAGGGCATCGTCGGTGAGACCTTCGCCCGCGAAGAGTTGGGCGTCGAGTCGGTCTACATCATCCACGACACCACCGCCTATGGCCAGGGTGTCGCCGAGTTCTTCCGCCAGGCGGCGGAGGCCAATGGCCTTGAGGTGCTGGGCTTCGAGGGTACCGAGGAGAAGAACGACTTTTCGGCCATCCTTACCCCCATTCTTGCCGCCAACCCTGATCTGATCTACTTCGGGGGCATCTACGATCAGGCGGGCCCGCTCTTCGCGCAGGCCCGTGACCGTGGCATCGAGGCGGCCTTCCTTGGCCCCGACGGCCTCGATAGCCCCGTGCTGGCCGAACTGGCCGGTAGCGCCCTTGAGGGAATGCACTACACCTCCGTGGCCGCCCCGGTGAGCCAGTTCCCCAACGCGGCCCAGTTCGCCACCGACTATGAGGCGGCTTATGGTGCCGCCGCACCGCCCTTCTCGGCCCAGTCCTACGATTCCGCCGGCCTCTGCGCCGTCGCCATCCTCCAGGCTGCCATTGATGCCGAGGGCGCACCCACCCGCGAGCAGGTGCTTGATGCGATGCGCGCCATGACACCTTTCGCCGGTATCACTGGCGACTACAGCTTCAACGCCAAGGGTGACCCCGATCCGGCCACCTACTTCGTGTTGAAGGCCAACCTCGAAGACTGGGATGCCAACGAGTTGGTGACCCGGCTTGAGATTGCTCCGCCCCAATAGGTGTTTCGTTACCACAAGTGCTGCGGCGTTGCCGCAGCACTTGTGGTAGGTGAGGGTAAGCGGGGGCGTAGCCCCAATACCCCCGCCGGAGGGTTTAAGGGCGGACAGAACATTCGCTCGGCAAGTCACGGATA
>RSAS01000782.1 GCA_003934145.1 Candidatus Viridilinea halotolerans
TTGAATTGTCCGCATTATCGTCATGCTGAGCGCAGCGAAGCATCTCTTTGAGTTACAAAGAGAGACCCTTCCCCTTCGCTGCGCTCGAGGGCTTCGGCGCGCTCCTGAGAAACAAACGCCTCCGTCATGCTGAGCGCAGCGAAGCATCTCTTTTCGCCTGACGAGAGACCCTTCCCCTTCGCTTCGCTCAAGGGCTTCGGCGCGCTCAGGGTGACAGAATTTTTGTTTCTCTCCGGGCCACTGGCCCGCGGGCCATTTCGTACTCAGGGTGACAAAGCAGCGGGGCAATCAACAAAATCCGCTTCCCTTATTGTTTTATGAACCCTAAGACCATTGGTGACAACTTTACCGTTTGCGTCATAGGTAGTGCCGACTTTAGTCGGCATCCCATCGCTTCCAAAGACCTCAGCCGACTAAAGTCGGCACTACGATGGTAAAGTGAGAAGGCTCTTTCTGAAACCATGTCTAAGGAGCCAACTCATGTTCGTCAATCTTTTCGGCTGGTTGTTGGCCATTGCGGCGGCGGCAACCAGCGTTGCCATGATCGTGATGGGCGGGCGCTGGCAGCGCATCGAGGCGGCGGCTTACGCGGGCGAGCGGCGACCCTGGTGGTTCATCACCATCGCGGTGCTGCTGATTGGGCTCTACCTGGCGGCACTGTTCAGCTTCATCGCTGGCCCCAAAACCTGGGCTGGCTGGTTGCTGATCGTCCTGATTCCGGTAGGCTGGGGCTTGAAGGCGGCGTTGGTGGTCTTCAACCCGCAGGGACGCCAGGCAGTCTCAGCAATCGCGGGTGATGCGAACTGGGTGCGCGTGGGCCTGGCCCGCCTGCCCATCGCGGTCGTTCTGGCGCTGCTGGCCTGGTTTGCATGAGCCTGGTGGGAGGGTGTGGGAGAGCCTTGGCCCTCCCACGCACCACAATCATTGTGGTGCGCCAAGCAGAACGAGAGGTGCCTCATGTACTATCGGATCATCCGCAACGATATACGCCGGAATAAAGCGGTCACGCTCACCACCATGCTCTTTGTCGCGGCGGCGGCCCTGCTGGTGGCACTGGCAGCCATCCTCGTCGTCAATCTTGTCGGCGCGCTTGATACGCTCATGACACGGGCGAAAACGCCGCATTTCATGCAGATGCACGCGGGCGAGCTGGATCAAGACCGTATGGCGGCCTTTGTGGCCCAGAATGACGCGATTGCCGCGTTTCAGGTGCTGGAATTCCTCAACGTAGACGGTGCACAGCTTGTGTTTCCAACCCGCTCGCTTGCAGGGAGCATGCAGGATAACGGCTTCGCGGTGCAGGGCGAGCACTTCGATTATCTGCTCGACTTGGACGGCAACATCATCCAGGTTGCCGATGGGGAACTCTACGTCCCGCTCACCTACATGCAGGATGGCACCGCCAGGGTTGGCGACACGGTGCGTGTTGCTGGCCACACCTTCATCGTCGCCGGGCCGCTGCGCGACTCGCAGATGCAACCGATGCTCTCGTCGTCCAAGCGCTTTCTGGTGAGCACCAACGACTTTGCGGCGCTCAAGCCGTTCGGCAACGTAGAATACCTGATTGAGTTCAGGCTGCATGACATGGACGGGTTGGGCGCATTCGCGAGCGCCTACACTGCTGCGGGTCTGGAGGCGAATGGCCCGACCCTCACCTATCCCCTGTTCAGATTGGTGAACGGTCTTTCCGACGGGCTGATGATTGCGGTGATCCTCCTGCTTAGCGCGTTGGTGCTTGCGATCGCCTTCCTGTGTATCCGCTTCACGCTGCTGGCCAAGATCGAGGATGACTACCGCGAGATCGGCGTGATGAAAGCCATCGGGCTGCGGGTTGGCGACATCAAACAGATCTACCTGGCAACCTACGCCGCGCTGGCGGCGGCAGGCTGCATCCTTGGCTTGGGCCTCTCCCTGGTCTTTCACGACCCGCTGCTCGCCAATATCCGGCTGTACATGGGCGCAAGCGCGAACGCCGCCCTGGCCCCGCTTTTGGGCATGATCAGCGTATTGCTGGTGTTCCTAGCTATCCTGATGTACGTCCAGCGCGTGCTGAACCGCTTTCGGCAGATCTCCCCGGCGGAGGCCATGCGCTTCGGCGGCGCCCAGGAACAATCCAGCGGGGGCAAATATTTCCGCCTGAGTGTGAACAAGTTGCTAGGGGTCAATCTCTTCCTGGGCCTGAAAGACGTGCTCGCCCGTAAAACGCTCTACGCTACCATGCTGACTGTGCTGGTGCTGGCGGCGTTCATGATCATCGTCCCACAGAATTTGTACCATACCATCGCCGCCAAAAGCTTTATCACCTACATGGGAGTCGGCAACAGCGATCTGCGCCTTGATCTCCAGCAGACCGACAACATCTCCGGCAAAGCAGCGGATATCGTCGCTGTGATGGAACATGACGACGCCATCGCCCGCTTTGGCGTGCTCACCACCAAAACCTTCCACGCCAGGCTGGCCGACGGTGCAGAGCAACCGTTGCTGGTCGAACTGGGCGACCATACGCTCTTCCCGCTAACCTATGCCGCCGGGCGGGCACCCGTCGCCGACGATGAAATTGCGCTCTCGGTACTGAACGCCGACGATCTGGGCCTCACAGTTGGTGCTGTCCTGCCGGTGCTGATCGCGGGGCAGGAGCGAGCGCTCACGGTGTGCGGCATCTACTCCGATGTGACCAATGGCGGCAAAACGGCCAAAGCGGCGTTCACCGACGCTGGGGCCGCGACCATGTGGAGCGTGATCAGCGCGGAGTTGGTTGATCCATCCCTGGTTGACGCAACCGTCGCCGCCTACGCAGACCAGTTCACGTTTGCCAAGGTCACGGGACTAGAGGGCTATATCACGCAGACCTACGGCGCGACCATCAGGGCCATCGGCCAGGCTGCCTTGGTCGCTGCGGGCGTGGCGCTCACGCTCAGCGTGCTGATCACCCTGCTGTTTATGCGCATGCTAGTCGCGAAAGATCGCTACGCAATTGCCGTCATGAAGGCGTTCGGTTTCACGAATGCGGACATTCAGGCGCAGTACCTCGCCCGCTCAGTCTGCATCCTGAGCATCGGCATCGTGCTCGGTACGCTGCTGGCCAACACGCTGGGCGAAGCGCTGGCGGGCGCGGTAATCGGCTCTTTTGGTGCCACATCGTTCGCGTTCGTGATCAATCCCTGGCTGGCCTACCTGCTCAGTCCGCTGCTAATGGGCGTGGCGACCCTAGGCGCGACCATCGCCGGTGTATGGGACGCGGGACAGATCAGCATCGCGGAGCACATCAAGGAGTAATAGTAGATGGCCTTGAGCAGGTCGCATACCTGTCGCTGCCCGATCACACGGGAGCGCCATGCACGCCAATCCACAATCCAAAATCTGCAATCTGAAATGGAGTAACCTATGCAGCCGATCATGGTTGGCGCAAACATCGTCAAATCCTTTGGCGCGGGCACCGAGCGGCGCAATGTACTCGACGGCGTCTCGGTGAGGATCAACGCAGGCGAATTCGTGGCGATCATGGGGCCATCAGGTTCAGGTAAATCAACCTTGCTGTTTGCCTTGAGCGGCATGGATAGCATTGACAGCGGCAGCATCATGTTTGATGGCGTAGATCTCGCGCGGCTGAGCGACAATGAACTGGCCGATCTCCGTCGGCGCAAGATGGGCTTTGTCTTCCAGCAGCCGACGTTGCTACGCAACCTAAACGTACTCGACAACATCATGCTGCCCTCTATGCGCGATAACCGGAAAAACGTCGCGCAGATCCGGGCCAAAGCCAGGGCTTTGATGCAACAGACCGCGATTGAGGAGCTGGAAACGCGTGAGATTACCCAGGCTTCAGGCGGGCAACTACAGCGGGTGGGCATCTGCCGTGCGCTGATGAGTGACCCGCAGATGATCTTCGGTGACGAGCCAACCGGTGCCTTGAACTCAAGCTCGGCCAACGAGATCATGGCCCTGCTGGCGGACATCCACCGCACCGGCACGAGCATCCTGCTGGTCACCCACGACGTTAGTGTGGCCGCACAAACCGAACGGGTGCTGTTCATCTTCGATGGCCAGATCGCTGGCGAGTACCGGCCAGGCCCCTACGATGCAGCGCGTGACGACCTGAAAACCCGTGCCGAGGCCCTCACGGTATGGTTGGCCACCATGAAATTCTGAGCTTATACCATTTACTATTGAGTCTATCGCATTGTCACCCTGAGTACGAAATGGCCCACGGGCCAGTGGCCCCGTGAGAAACAAAAGTTCTGTCACCCTGAGCGCGCCGAAGCCCTCGAGCGCAGCGAAGGGGAAGGGTCTCTCGTCAGGCGAAAAGAGATGCTTCGCTGCGCTCAGC
>RSAS01000190.1:0-1377 GCA_003934145.1 Candidatus Viridilinea halotolerans
ATTACCTGGTCACAATCCTGTGTAGCGTACAGGAGCGCCAGGAACGCCTGACGATCTTCATTGACGGACTCGATCAGATAGCCCCCGAGAGTGATGGCAAGCGTGATCTGAGCTTCCTGCCTGTAACGTTACCCCCCGGTGTGGTCATCGTGATCGGCACCCGTCCCGACGATACATTGAACGAGTTGGAGAAGAAGACGCCGTGCCGAACCTACGCGCTACCCGATCTGAGCCCGGCTGACTTCAGCCTGATCCTGGCCCAGGCCGGACAACGCCTTGACTCAGCACTGAGCGAGCGCTTCTACACTGCGATGCAACAGAACGCGCTCTACCTCGATCTCGCCGCCCGCGAACTACAAGCCCATCCCACCCTTACGCCCGAGACGCTCTTACAGCGGGTGGCCGACAACCCCGACAACCTCTTCAGCTTTGCCATCGAGCGCCTGTCCCTTGGTAGCCATGCAACCCGTTGGCAAGCGATAACCCAGCCAATCCTGGGCTATCTGCTCGCCGCCCGCGAACCGTTGAGCGAATTGGCACTGCGGCACCTCGTTGGTGCCGCTGCGCGTGAACTACGGCACAGCATCCGGCAACTCGGCGGCTTGCTGAACCAAACCGCTACGGGGCGCTACTTCCTCTTCCACCTCAAGCTCCGCGACTACCTCCGTGAAGACCCCGCCCGCCCGCAGAAAGACTTTGTCTTCGCCGCTGACGAAGAAGCGCACTACCACCAACGCCTCGCCACCTGGTGCGCGAGTGATCTAGAAAGTATCTGGCACGACGCCCCGAGTGATGCGCTGGAGCAGGAGCGGCGCATCTATGCTCGCCAACACTACATCGCCCACCTTGCGGCAGCCCGCAGCTATACGCAACTCTGGGCCGTGCTTGATGCAGGCGCGTATGGGCAGGCAAAGCGCCGCTACGATCCCAGCACCCGCAGCTACGCCCTCGACCTGGACATCGCCCGTGGGGCGGTGATCACGGCAACCGGCGGCGACCTCGACGCCCAGATCCGTGCACTGCCACGCTTGTGGCGCTACAGCCTGCTGCGCGGCTCGCTCACCAGCCAAGTTGACAACTATTCCGAAAATTTGTTTTTTGCGTTGGTAGCGTTGAATCGGCACAGTGAGGCAATCAATCTAGCAGAGTTGCTGAGCGACTCGGAGGAGAAGGCCAAGACCCTACGGGCGATTGGCAGCGCTTTGTTGGAACGGGGTGCTGATGCAGCCATCAGCACCTTGCAACGTGCACGGGCAGTTGCCGACGCCATCCCTGATGATGGGAATGGGAAACGTGCCTATGTCCTCATCGCTCTCGCCGATGCCCTCGCCCAAGCCCAGCATCCCCTGGCCGACGCCACCTTCGCTGACGCCCGCG
>RSAS01000190.1:1477-4324 GCA_003934145.1 Candidatus Viridilinea halotolerans
TCCCCTGGCCGACGCCACCTTCGCTGACGCCCGCGCCGCTGCCGACGCCATCCCTAAAGTTTGGCGCAGTACCGACGCCCTCAGCACCCTCGCCCAGGCCCTCGCCCACGCCCAGCATCCCCTGGCCGATGCCACATTCGCCGACGCCCGCGCCGCTGCCGATGCCATCCCTTATGATGGGCATCGTGCCGACGCCCTAAGCACCCTCGCCCAGGCTCTCGCCCACGCCCAGCGTTGGGACGACGCCCGCGCCGCTGCCGACGCCATCCCTAAAAGTGATGAGCGTAGCCAAGCCCTCAGCACCCTCGCCCAGGCCCTCTCCCACGCCCAGCGTTGGGACGACGCCCGCGCCGCTGCCAACGCCATCCCTAAAGGTGATGAGCGTAGCCAAGCCCTCAGCGCCCTCGCCAATATCGGCTCGCCTGAGCAAACGACGCCCCTTCTCGTTGAGATGTGGCATCACGCTAAGACGCGTGACAAACTCCTTGAACTCTTGGCAATTACTCCAGCAATGCTCCGCACCCACCCAGAACTCGGGCAGGAATTCCTCGACAGCTTCACCTGGGTTGATGCCCAACTCAGGCTCGTATGAATGAGAGTGGCGATCAATCAACCCCTAAACCCAAGCCATCACCACAGGAGCCACGTTATGACCACACCCCATCAGTTCGGTGGTCATTGGACGGACGAGAAACTTGAGCGTCTGCGCAAGTACCTTCATGCCTACCGCCAGATCTTCTCCAAAAATCCGCGAGCAAAGCAGTTGCGCACGATCTTTGTGGATGCCTTTGCAGGTACTGGCCATCGGCAAAATACCCCTGTGGATGCAAACCAGACACTCCCGTTGCTGGTTGATGCGCTACCGATCTACGATGAGGATGCCACGGCGTTTCAGCAGGGCAGTGCACGCATTGCCCTCGAAACGACGCCGCCCTTTGATCACTACCTGTTCATCGAGCGCAAGCCTGCCTACATTGCCGAGCTCGAACGGCTCCGCCAGCAGTTCCCGGAGCTTGCGCCGCGCATCACGATTCGGCAAGGTGAGGCCAATGCCGCCCTGCAAGATTGGTGCAAGAGCACGAACTGGCAAACCCATCGGGCCGTTGTCTTCCTTGACCCCTATGGCATGGAAGTCACCTGGGCCACGATTGAGGCACTTGCCCAGACCAAAGCCATTGATCTCTGGGTGCTGTTCCCGTTGGGTCAGGCGGTGAATCGTATCTTGACCCGCAGTGGCCCGCCTGAAGGTGGATGGGCCGACCGGCTGACCACGTTCTTCGGTACAACCGAATGGAAAGAGGCATTCTATCGTCTCAATCCCCAGATGTCCCTGTTCGATGATGAAGCATCGCTCAAGAAAGAGGCAACCTTTGAGCAGATCGGAGCCTTCTTCTTGCAGCGCTTAGCCACGGTCTTCCCGAAGGTAGCTGATAATCCGCTGTACCTGCGTAATCGTCAGAATGTGCCAATTTATCTCTTCTGCTTCGCGGCAGCGAATGAGGTGGGTGCTCCTACCGCAGTGAGGATTGCCCGTGATATTCTGAAAAAATAAACAAACCAGTATTATTTGCAAGTATTTATACAGCTTGGAATATGCTCCAGTTATCTTTACTGCACTTAGTATGCCTGTAATCTATTGACAACTACGAGTCGAAATGATACGATATGAGAAGGAATAGAAACTTTGTTCATTCTCTAGTAAGCAACCATGAGCCTGCAATCTGACATTGAGTGGACTGATGCAACCTGGAATCCGGTGACCGGATGTACCGAGGTCTCGCCAGGCTGCGATCACTGCTATGCGCGCACCTTTGCCGAACGGTTTCGCGGCGTACCCAACCATCCCTACGAACAAGGCTTTGACCTAAAACTCTGGCCAGAGCGCCTCACCTATCCGCTCCAGTGGAAGAAGCCGCGCCGCATTTTCACCAACTCGATGTCGGATCTCTTCCACCGCGATGTGCCCGATGCCTTCATTCTGCAAGTCTTTGCGGTCATGGCCCAGGCCCACTGGCACACCTTTCAGGTGTTGACCAAGCGCCCAGCACGTCTCGTGCGCATGGTGCCACAGATCAGCGAACAGTTGCGGCACCACACTGGCCGCAACGCAACCTGGCCCGCCCACATCTGGCTGGGCGTCTCGATTGAGACGATGCAGTACACCTGGCGCGCCGAGCAACTGCGCCAGGTGCCCGCAGCCATTCGCTTCATCAGCGCCGAACCGCTGCTTGGCTCGCTGCAAACCCTTGATCTCACTGGCATCAACTGGCTCATCGCGGGCGGCGAGAGTGGCCCCGCGCATCGCCCGTGTGATCCCACCTGGGTGCGTGAACTACGCGATCAGTGCCGCATATCCGGTACGGCCTTCTTCTTCAAGCAGTGGGGCGGACGCACGCCAAAACGTGGGGGGCGTCTGCTCGATGGACGTACTTGGGACGAGTATCCTCAACTTGATCCAGATGATCTACAAACGCGAGAAGTTGCCTAATACCAAATCTGATAGCCGATAGCCGATAGCTGAAAGCCGGACATGGCGTCTCAATGCGCTCGAATGCCATTGGGCATGCGGCACGCTCAACGGTAATTGGTATAAGCAGCACTTCACGGTGCTTCATAATCTCTCAATATTGGCTATCGGATTTTCGGATTTTCGGACTTTCGGCTATCGGCCTTTCTATGCTACAATTCTTCCGCCCCGTTCCCATGGTGAGCGAATCGCCTACGTGGCGTGTCTGGGCTTGAGCAACCGACGACCGGACGAACCCAGTGAGGCCCGCGTGCCCCGCGCATCCTGCGGCCCACGCTCCCCTCACCCCTTCGTCTCCTCGTTGGCAGCCAAGCACTACG
>RSAS01000547.1 GCA_003934145.1 Candidatus Viridilinea halotolerans
CCCTGAGCCCTAACCCCTGAGCCCTCACCCCTGACCCCTGACCCCTGACCCCTAACCCCTGACCCCTGACCCCTAACCCCTGACCCCTACCCCTAACTCATTTGCTCTTTTCTGACGGCGGCGTGGTAGGCCGCAATGACCTCGCGGTGGCGTCCGACGCGCTGTTCGTGGGGCCAAGGGAGGTTGAACTCGAAGGTGAGGGCGGCTTCAACTTGATCCGGTGGGAACTCGAACTGCTTGGTGCCACGCACGAGGAAGAGCGCGGCCCCGCCAAGCTGCTCGTAGACGGCATCTGGCCCGATGTAGTCGCGGGCCAGCGCCGTCCCGGTCTCTGGGGTGTGGTAGTGCTGGTAGAACCAGGTGCCATTGCGGACTTTGGCCGTGAAGTGGTCTTGGTCAAGGAAGTAGATGGTGTAGCGGCTGCTCGAACTCGTCGCGGTGTTGTTGACGTAGTGGGTCGGGTCGCTCAGAAGCCGCCCCGAGGCGTAGATACGGCCTCCGGGCTTGCAGAAGGCGTTGAGGCAGCCCATCACCGCCCGTTCCGCCGCCATCGAGTCGGTCGAGTTGAGGACATACTCACAGATGACGGTATCGAAACGGCCATGCTGATGCAGCGTAGCGATGAGCGAGTCGATCATCTTGTGCGTCGCTTGGGTGTTGAGCTGTTGGCCGATGCGGAAGAAGAACTCCACGCCCCAGATCCGCACACCGCGCCGTTGGAGCATGCGCACGTAGTCGCCCTGACCACAGCCGAAATCCAGGATGCGCTCGCCAGGGCGAAAGTTGGGGATGTAGACCTGCTCGTAATTGGGGCTGATGATGGTGCGCGTCACCCGCTTGCCGTCTTCGGGCCGCAGGCGGTGCAACTGCGCCCACGTCTGGGCATAGGTCGTCTTCTCCAAGGCGTCGTAACAGAACTCGCCATAGGTTTGAGCGAAGGTGGCGCGCACGAGGGGGGCGTGGTGATCCGCGACGTAGGCCACGCGGCAGGGCGTATTGGTCATCATGCAGGCGAGGGCGTAGGGTGCCCCAGAGAGGCATTCCCCCGCTTGGCTGGCGACGATCCCGCCCCACGGCCCGTAGAGCAGGAGTAATTCGGCGATGGCCTCGCGCACCGCAGCGGCGCGCCCGTTGCGCTGCCCGCAGATCTGGCGTGCGGGCACATCCATATAGCCCAGGGTGTCTGACGGAGGGACGCGCACCTGCTCATCGCCCGCATCGAGGTCGGTACCGTTGTGGAGCTGGTTGAAGCGCATCTCGTCCTGCTTATTCAGGCCCGTGATGACAAAGACCGGGGCTGTGGTTGCGCCGGTAGCGGTGAGGGCTTTGAGGCGCTGGTGGCCTGCGACAATCATGCCGGTCTCAGCAATGATGATCGGTTTGAGCATACCGAGCGTCGCAAGCGAGTCGCACAACGCACGAAAGGCCGGCTCCGCGATGCGACGCGGGTTGTAGGGGGCCGGGCGCAAGTGCGCGACTGGGTAGTCAGGGTAGAACATACGCATCTCCAGGAGATGGGGGAGGCGAGAGGCGGGGAGGTGGGAGGTGGGGAGGCGAAGAGGCGAAGAGGCGAGAGGCGAGAGGTGGGGAGGCGAAGAGGCGAAGAGGCGAGAGGCGAAGAGGCGGGAGGTGGGGAGGCGAAGAGGCGGTCAGGTTGAACCCCATCTCGGTCGTTTGGGATGCCTTGCCCAATACGGGCGTTTGCCCACCTCATCGGGTTCGCTCCAAGCGCTGTGGATGGCGGTGGAGCGCCACGGAGCGCATCAGTGCGTATCACATACGTTTCCCCCTCAACCCTTCATGGGCGGACAGAACATTTGCTCCACAGGCCACGGATAGGTTATGGGGATGCCATGGATGGCCCTCACCCCCTGCCCCCTCTCCCACGTTGTGGGAGAGGGGGGAAGCTATTGAGATTTTTGGCGTTGCAATGCGGTTCCAGAAGGGGGCGTACAAGTTTTCTGTCCGCCCATGAACCCTCAAGCCAACGCCTCCTCGCCCCACAGAGCGCCGCAGAGCGCCTTGCTCAGTGCGTCCGGCTAGTCCAGCATGGACGTGAGGAAGCCGTAGAGACTGCCATTCTGTTCGAGCCACGCCGCAATCGCGGCCTCGAACTTGGCACCCTCTTCGGGGGTGACGGGAATGTTGTACTTGCCCCAGGTCAACAGACGCACCATGCGGCGCGGGTGCTCATTGGGGATGTGGTTAGTTGGGTCAAGCACCCCGTCCGCCTGGAGGTGATCCACTCCGGCGTCCGAGGTGGTCGGCGGAGGCACATACTGCCCATCGCTCGACTCGATGTCCGACTCGGCCAACACCGACGCCGCTGGCGCGGGATGCGCACCAGTCGCAGGAGTTACCGCAGTCGCGGGCGTCGTCGCAGCCGTCAGCGCCCCAGCCGAGGGCGTGGTGGCGGGCGCTGACGGGGCGGCGGGCGGGTCGAGTGGCGGAGGCGGCAGCGCCGCGACGGCATCGGCCACCGCTGGGGCGAAACTCGAAGCGAGCGCATCAAGCTGGCTCTGATCAAAACCCAAGCCCTCAAGCGTGGTCGAACTGGCTTGGAGGCTAGCAATCGTCTCCGCGAGCAAGCCCTCATCCCACCCACCGGCGATAGTCAACTGATTCGCCGCGAGCAGATAGGCTTCCGCCTCCTGATCGGAGGTAAACGCGAGGCCACGCACCACCGGCACCAACCATTCGTTCCCCTTGCTTTTGACGCGGGCGGGGGGCGGGGCACCCTCACGCTGGAGGGCTTGCAGAACGTCCAGACGCCCGTGGCCTTCAACGAGTGCGCCGGTGCGCTCATCAATGGCCAAAGGCTGGGTAAAGCCCCAGCGGGCGAGCGACTGGCGGAGGGCAGCGAGGTCGTGCTGCTTGGGATTGCGCGGGGCGCGCAGCAGGGTCGAGAGCGGGGTGTAGACGATCCGAATCTCTGCAGAAGCCATAACGGGTGATCTCCTTGGTTCAAAGAGGACACCCACCTCCGGCAGAGGGAACGCATCGTTGACGGCAACAAAAAAACACGCGCCTCCACTGGAGGCGCGTGTCGTCGCTGCTACTCACGGACAGTATACCCGTCTCAGCACGGGATGACAAGAGTGCGGGAGCAGGCGGATGTGAATTGTGTGTTGTGATGTGAAATCAGCGTCCCAATTTCTATCACATCCGTAGGATACGTAATGAGCGTATGGTACTATAAACCACAGTTATGCATTCAGTGTGTGAGAGTTTGTGAAGGGCGTCTGCCTTCTCAAACACCCAATGTCTGTGTTTGTTTCGCTCTAGATTCTGGGAGTTAGCATATGACCACTGCTGAGTTGATCGTCACCCTGGAGCATTCAGCCCCAGAGCCTTTGTTGAAGCTCTTACAAGAAATCCAGAAACTTGAGCTTGAGCACCCTCATGGACATCCGTCACTTACTAAGAAAATTGATCGTGTTGCCACAACGACTGCTGCAATGAGTGAGCAGGTGCCGCTTCCCGAATCCTTGCAGCAATGGTTAAGTGACTATAAGCAAAACTTAAGTACGAAAGCTGCCAAAGCTCGTGAGCGTTTTGCTAATGAATTAGACGAACTATTGCGCCCAATTGGTTTACGCCTATCGGGAGCATTACCTGAGTTGCATGCCGGGTTGTTCACCATCGAAGTTGATGCAGAAGGCACCAAAGTAACTCTCTGGTATGGACGTAAGCAGGAACGATTGGGGCATCTCGCGCTTGATTCAAGCAAAGTCAAAGATTACGTTGAGAAACAGAGGAAAGAACTTGGTGCCAAACTTGTTTTTGAGAAGTTCTACGCCAAGCTCACTCAAGCATATCAACGAGCAAAGCGATCTCATAATGAGGAAAATGTACCAATTACTAATGTTCTTGTAGAAATGGCTTTTCTGCTGCAAAAACCTGTTTTCTATGAAGATCCACGTCGAGAATACTACATCGAGTATCAACGTGCTGATTTCAGTTATGATCTTTATCAGTTCCGCGATAGCTTAATTCAGAAAGGTTTGCATTTACGAGTTGCCACACGTGTTTATAACCAGCGTAGCATGTATCTCTGGATTCCTGAGCGTGATGAGGGTCAAGGTAGTCGTTACTCTCACCTTGCTTTACGAGGAGCATAACCAATGGAGCAAATTGATCCGGCTATCGCGCAACTCATTATCAAACAGGTTGGTGGGAGTGGGCAGCCACCGCGCTATGGCGTTCAGTATTTCACCGCTGGATTAGACTGGCAACTGAAAGCATTCAAGCAAGAGTATTTTAGCTCCATGTTCGCTAGTGATTCCACCGTTTCCCATTTATTGATTCCTGCGAAAA
>RSAS01000449.1 GCA_003934145.1 Candidatus Viridilinea halotolerans
GTATTGGGTCAAGCCCCCAAGCCCCCGCCGCACGGGTGTGTTTTGGGGGCCAAGCCCCAATACCTTTCAAATAAGGGAGAGCATAGACCTCACAGGTCTTTGCTGATGGCGTTCCAGTGCAGAAGAGCAGACCTGTGAGGTCTTATTTGAAAGGTATTGGGCCAAGCCCCCAAGCCCCCGCCGCACGGGGGCTTCGTTGGGGGCCATGCCCCCAACCCCCCAGCGGGGGGCGTTGTTTTGGGGGCCATGCCCCCAAACCCCCAGTGGGGGCGTTGTTTTGGGGCCGTGCCCCTGCGCATGCACTTACGCCTGCCGGTGGGGGTTTGGGGGAGGCGAAGCCTCCCCCAAAAAACTCTTTTTGTTCGATGTTGGCGGCGAAGCCGCCAACATCGAACAAAAAAATAGGGTTTGGGGCGCAGCCCCGCCGCAAGTTGGCTGCGCACGCCACAAAAAAAAGGGGGCGTTGGGGGCCAAGCCCCCAACACCCCCTTTTGTGCAAAGGGGCGGCGAAGCCGCCCCTTTGCACCTAGACCGTAATCGCCCGTCCGCGGTGGATGCGCCCTGCATAGCGGGAGTCATCTGCGACGGGGAGCGGGGCGGTGGTGAGTAGGACGGCGTCAACGAAGCGGGCGATCTCTTGGTTGCGCTCGGCGTCGCTGCGTGGCTCTTCGGCGCGTGCCTGGCGCGTTAGATCCACTTGGTTGACGAGGATGCGGTGGACGGTGCGCTCGCTTTCGGTGCCAGCAGTGGCGGTGAAGGCGTGAAGCGTCGTTTTGACGAAGTTGGCCAAAGCGAAGTGTTCGGTCGGTGAGGTGGCGGTGGTTTCGGGTGTGACAATGGCCAGCGCCGCGCCGTCGATCAGGCTGGCTTTGCGGGTGATGCGGAAGTGGTGCGTGATCTGCTGCTCGCACAGGTCGGCAAAGCCCTGCTCGTCGAGGACGGTGCTCCAGTCGCTGTCCACGCGCCCGACGAGCGGCGCGGTGGGGAGGGCGCGGAAGGGGGTGCTGACGATGGGGCCGGGGCGGCCAAACTCGACCATGGCGCGATCAAGCGCCCCTTCGATGTCGCTGCCCGCCGCGAGGCACTTGATACGCCCGGCGTCAACGTGGTCGCGCAGGCGCTCGCTCAGGTGGGCGCTGCCGCCTTCGGTCTCGGTGATCAGGACGACCTGGGCGGCGTTGTGGCGCTCAAGGTAGGCGCGCGCCAGCACTTCGAGATGCTCTTCGAGGTACTCGCCGATGAGGTAGACGTTGCTACCGGCGAGGCGCTCAAGGCGCTCGGTCGGCACATGGCCGAAGAGTTCGCCACCCACGGGAGTGCGCTCGTAGCGCAGGCCACCGGAGGGGTGGAAGGTCTCACCGCTGACGGCGCGGTCGGCGAGGTAGTAGACGGTGGCGATAGCTACATCGTACTCGGTGGGCATGCGGTGCAGGTAGAGCATGCCCATGACGCCGTCGCGCACCTTACGCGCCTCGCGCTCGATCTGGGCGCGGGCAAAGAAGGGTTCGGGCGGCTGCAGGGTAACGAGCGTATCGGCTGAGACGGTGTTGGCGCGATCAAGATAGCCGCCGGTCTTGAGCCGTTCGATCAACTTCTCGGCGATGTTGCGGTTCATAAGGAAGACGCCCGATGAGGCAGCGGCGTCGGCCTCCTTAATGAAACTCGCAGCCATACGGTTCAGCGCCGCAGGCACGGCCTGATCTTCGGCCAGCGTGGCGACCTTGTTGCTGGCGAGGAAACCGAGCATGTCGCTCAGCGCCACATCGCCCTTGCGGCTCGCTTCAATCAGGGCGCCGTAGATGTCGTTGAGGCGCTTGTTTTCGAGAATGAGGCGACCACGGCGCATAAAGAGGCCGGGGCGTTCGCCGGAACCCTTGAGGCGGTCGCCCTCAACCGGCCCAGGCGAGAGGGCGTTGATCTGCACCTCGGGGCCAAGGAAGCGGGCAAGCGCTTCAGAGAGGGCGCGCTGGCCGGCCTTACTGACGGCGTAGTCGGCGCGGTTGGGGTAGGCAATCGCGGCATACTTCTCGCCACCGAAGTAGGAGGAGACATTGAGGATGTAGCCGCTGCCCTGCTGCTTCATCAGCGGGGCGATCTTGCGAATGAGCGAATAGTTGCTGATCAGGTTGGCGTTGAGCGTATGGCGCCAGCCGTCAACCGGCATATCGAGCACCATCTCCTCTTCGCCGGCGATGCCAGCATTGTTGAGCAGGTAGTCTACACGCCCGAAGGTGGCGAGGGTGCGCTCTACCAGGCCGACCATATCGGCTTCACGGGCGACATCGCAGTCGGGGAAGATCTGGACGCGCGCATCGGCATCGTTGTAGCCAACTTCGCGTAGCTCACCGACGATGCTGTCGCGGAACTGATCGAGTTTGACCTTATCGCGGGCGGCGAGCATGACGCGCGCTCCGGCGAGGGCGAGCAGGCGTCCGACCTGGCCACCGATACCGGCGCTGCCGCCGGTGATCATGGCGACTTTGCCCAAGTGGAGGCCGATCAGGCTCTCGGCCCAACCGAAGGATGCGCGGCCTGAGCCGGTGGTGGCGGCCAAATTGGTGGGCAGGTAGAGGTCAATCTCTTCGATCTGGCGACTACTGAGCAGCAGTTGGGCGGTGGCGGCGCAAGCGAAATCGAAGCCCTCTTCTTCGCTATTGACATAGCGCACAATCTGGTTGGCCCAGACGGGCGGCAACGGCTGACCAAGCTCATCGGCGGAGGTGCGCTCGTGGTCGAGGCGCGCCTCGTGGCGCCAGACGCGCACCAACTGCTCGATGCCAGCGCGGGCCACATCGGCCAACACATTACCCTTGCGGTCGTCGCTATTGGTCAAAAAGATGACACGGGGCTGGTAGGAGGGTGCGCCCGGGGCGACGCGGACAGCCTGCCAGTGGTGGGCCAAACGTGCAGCGAGGGCAATCGCGCCGGTCACCTCTTCGTTGAGGAACGCATCGGCGTGCTCATCGGGCGCCGTGATCACGCGCTCGGCGAGCGTCTTGCTGCGCGAGGGGAGGATAATCGCGCCGTGGGGGCCACCGGCATTCTCGACGACGAATGCGAGTGCGGCATCGAGCGTCGCTGGCTCGCGGGGATCGAGGTGGACAATCAGCGGCGGCGTGAAGCTTGCGCCCGCAAAACGGCGGCTCTCGGCCAGCGAAGCTTCAAGTTGGGCAATCGCCTTACGGGAGCGCAGGCCAATCACGGCCTCGGCGCCGCAGGAGCGCAACACGCCGGTGAGCGCCATCACATCGTCGGTCTGATCGCCGGCGCAGATGAGCACGACGCGGCCTGTGCCGTCCACGGCGCGCAGACCGGGGCGGTCGGTGAAGGTGGTGCGACTCTCGGCGGGCAGGGCGATGCCATTGGTGACCTCAAGCGCCTCGCCGCTAAGCGATGCCGCATCGTCACTAGCGAGAAAGAGGGCGGTATTGGCCACATCCGCTGCAACGGGGAAAGAGCGCTCGGCGCGCCCTTCGCTGGTCGGACGACGGAGGCGCATCAGTTCGAGAAACTGGTTCGCGGTGGTCTCCGTCGGCTGGCCCTTGAGCTCGTCCATCTTCTGGAAGACGCTGCGGATACGATCGCCCTCAATCGGGCCGGGGTAGATCACATTGACGCGCACGCCGAGATCGCCCAGTTCGCGGGCTGCCGCTTGGCTGAGCGCGTTGAGCGCAGCCTTGGGCACGACATAGGAGGTGCGTCCGTAGTAGTCGGCGCGCGAGAAGATGGTCGAGACATTGATCACACTGCCGCCAGCGGGCATATGCGGCGCAACAGCGCGCATAAAGTTCCACGTAATGCCCAGGATGCTCGCCACCGCGCCGGTGAGCGAATCGTCCTCGAGGGCATCAACGCCGAGAGGCAGTTCCACGAGGGGTTGACGGGGGCCATCGCCACCGGCATTGTTCACCAGCACATCAATGCGCCCGACTTGACGCACCACATCAGCGACCCCAACGCGCACCGCAGCGCTATCGCGCCCGTCCATCGTCACCGCGACGACGCGGTCTTCCGTAACGGAATCTTGGGCGAGCAGGGCCGCCCGAAACGCCTGGAGCTTCGCATCGTTCCGCCCACTGATCACCACCGTCGCTCCCTCATCCAGGAAGCGGCGGGTAATCACCTCGCCAATGGCGCCGGCGGCGCCGGTAATCATCGCAATCTTCCCGTCAAGGCGGCCAGCAGCCGTAGGTGCTGTCATCGTTACAACCTCGTATTTATGACCTAGTGAAATTTGGCACACAGCTTATTGTGCCTGATCAGGCCGCGAGGTTGACCGCCCATCCGGGTAGTGGGCAAGGATGCGGAT
>RSAS01000082.1 GCA_003934145.1 Candidatus Viridilinea halotolerans
GCGGCGAAGCCGCCAAAACGAAAGAAAAAAAGTTCTTCGGGGGAGGCGAAGCCTCTCCCGAACCCTCGCCGGAAGGCGGAACTTACTACGTATTTAAGGTAGGCGGGGACGGCTATGCATCCCCCGTCTACCTCTAGGAGGTAACGCGATGCCGGTGCCCGAACAGACCACTGAGGTGGCCGCCGAGGCTACGCCTGAGACGTTTAGTTCGCCCTTTTTTAACCGCGAATTGAGTTGGATTGAGTTTAATCGGCGGGTCTTTGATGAGGCATGTGATCGCGTCAATCCGCTGTTGGAGCGGATAAAATTTTTGGCGATTTGGGCTTCTAATCTTGATGAGTTTTTTATGATCCGCGTCAGTGGGATCAAGCAGCAGATTAGTGCCGAGGTGCAGAAGCAGTCGCCTGACGGTCTAACGCCGAATGAGCAACTGGCAAGCATCCGCCGGGCGCTGCTGCCGCTGATCGAGCAAGAGCGCCACCTCTTTCTGACGGTGCTGCTGCCCGAGTTGCGTGAGCATGGCATTACGCTGTATGACTATGCTGAACTCAATGAGCGTCAGTGCGCTTGGTTGGCTGCGTATTTTAAGCGCCAGATCTTTCCGGTGCTCACGCCGTTGGCTTTTGATAGTAGCCGTCCTTTCCCTTTTATCTCTAATCTGAGCCTGAATCTTGCAGCGGTAATTCAAGACCCAGAGAAGGGCGAGCTCTTTGCGCGCGTCAAGGTGCCAGAGGTATTGCCGCGCCTCGTGGCGCTGCCCAGTGAATTGAGCGATGCCCAGGGCAAAGACACCTTGGGGCGTCAGGCCGATTTTGTCTGGATTGAGCAGATCATTGCGGCGCACCTCAACGCGATCTTTCCGGGGGTTGAGGTGATCGAAAGCTACCCCTTCCGCGTGACGCGCAACGCCGATATGGAGATTGAAGAGGACGAAGCGGACGATCTTTTGGCGACGATTGAGCAGGGGGTACGCCAGCGGCGCTTCGGTGAGGTGGTGCGTCTGACGATTGACTGTTCGATGCCCGAACGGGTGGCGCAGTTGCTCCAGATTAACCTAAAGATTAGCGCACACGACAGCTACACCGTGCAAGGGCCTTTGGGGCTTACCGATCTGATGGCGCTGACGCGCCTCGACCGGCCCGACCTCAAGGCACCGCCCCATGTGCCGGTGCTGCCTACCGTGCTGCGTGGCGGCATCGATCTCTTTGAGGTGATCCGCAACGGCGATATCTTGCTGCACCATCCCTATCACTCCTTCGCGCCGGTGATCGACTTTATCAATCGGGCCGCAGAAGATCCGCAGGTCTTGGCGATTAAACAGACGCTCTACCGTGTCGGCAGCAATTCGCCGATTGTGCGGGCGCTCATGCATGCGCGCGAGTTGGGCAAGCAAGTGACGGCAGTTGTTGAATTGAAGGCTCGTTTTGATGAAGAGAACAATATCACATGGGCGCGTGCCTTGGAACGCGCTGGCGTGCATGTCGTCTATGGGTTGGTAGGAGTGAAAGTGCATGCCAAATTGTCGTTAGTCGTGCGTCAGGAACAAGAGGGCATCCGCTGTTATGCCCATTTGGGCACGGGCAACTACAACGCCGGTACCGCACGCGCTTATACCGATGTGGGTCTGTTTACCTGCCGCCCCGAGATTACCGCCGATGTTGTAGACCTCTTCAATACGCTCACGGCCTACGGGCGCTGCGACGAGTACCGCAAGTTGCTGATCGCCCCGGTGACGATGCGCCGCCGTTTACGCGATTTGATCCGGCGTGAGGCCGAACGCCATCAACTTGCTGGTGATGGCCATCTGATCTTCAAGATGAACTCGCTGGTGGATCGTTCGTTGATCAAAGAACTCTACCGTGCATCACAGACGGGGGTGCGTATCGATCTGATTGTGCGAGGCATGTGCGCGTTGCGTCCGGGTGTGCCGGGGATGAGCGAAAGCATTCAGGTGCGCAGCATTATTGGCCACTTCCTCGAACACCACCGCATCTACTACTTTCACCACGGCGGCAACTCCGAAGTCTACTTGGGGAGCGCCGATCTGATGGAGCGCAACCTTGATCGTCGCGTCGAGGAGCTTTTTCCGCTGGAAGATCCCACCCTGGCCCGTTTCATGCGCGACAACATCCTAGACGGCTACATCAACGACAATGTGCGCGCCCGCGTGCTGCGCCCCGACGGCAGCTACGAGCGCTTGCGCCCTGGTAACGCCGCGCCCTGCGACAGCCAAGATCCGGCGCGCATGATCCCGGAGGGGTAGGAGGGGGCGGGGGTTTTCGGGGAGGGCTGCGCCCTCCCCGAACCCCTCCCCTTTCAGCTTCTTTATTCTGAAAGATGTAACCCCATGCGCCTCTTCATTGCCCTTGAACTACCCAGCGCCATTCGCGACGAACTGGTGAGCGTGCAGGAGCGCATGCGCTCCACGGCGCCTCCGGTGCGCTGGGTGGTGCCCGAAAATATGCACCTGACCTTACAATTCCTGGGCGAGACGCCACCCGAGCGTCTGGCTGGCCTGAAGGCGGCGTTGGCAGACCTGGCGGTGCCTGACATCACGTTGCATCTTGGGCCGTTGGGGGCCTTTCCTCACCTCTTTCAGCCCGCTGTGGTTTGGGTAGGGCTGGCGGGCGACGTAGCGGCGTTGCGTGGGCTGCAAGCCACAGTCTGTGCGGCGACGGCAGCGCGCGGCTTCGCTCACAAAGAGCGATCTTTCTACCCCCACCTCACGCTGGGGCGCGTGCGCGAAGGGTTGAACCAACTACGCCTCGAGGCGCTGGGTGCAACCCTGGAGCGCAGCGATCCGCCGCGTGCGCTCGCGTGGGCGGCGGGCCGTCCGCTCCTTTTTGAGAGTACGTTGACGCCGCAGGGGCCGATCTATACGCGGCCATAGGATTCATCTGCACATGCTACGGCCATTCATGCTCCTACTGTTGGCGGGGGCGAGTTATGTGGCGGCCCAGGGAACAGGGTTACGCCTCTTTTTTCATTTGAGCTACCTGCTGCTGGGCCTGCTGCTCTTGGCGGCGATCTGGACATGGCTCAATCTGCGCGGCTTGAGTATTCAGCGCGAGCTGTTGAGTCCGCGGGCGACGGTGGGGGAGTATGCGCGTGAGCGCATTACCCTTGCGAACCATTGGTTCCTGCCGAAGCTTTGGGTGGAGGTGAGCGACGAATCGGATTTGCCGCAGCACGGTGCGGGCTTTGTCGCTTCGCTGCGTGGCCGCGAGCGTGGCCGCTGGCTGGCGCGCACGCTCTGCACGCGGCGGGGGCGCTTCCGCTTGGGGCCGGCCACGCTGGTGAGCGGCGATCCCTTTGGCATTATTGCGCTGGGGCGGCGCGTCACTTCCACGAACGAGCTTTTGGTCTATCCGCGTAGCGAGTTGCTGCCCCACTTTACGCTGCCCGGCGCGGATCTGGCGGGGGGCCAAGCGCTGCGCATCCGTAGTTTCCACAGTTCGCCCAATGTAGCGGGCATCCGCGAATATGCGCCCGGCGATGGTATGAATCGGATCCACTGGCGCTCGACGGCGCGCACCGGGCGGCTGATGGTGAAGGAGTTTGAACTCGACCCTAGCGCCGCGATCTACCTCGTGCTGGATATGCAAGAGCGGGCGGTGGTGCAGGATGCACGGGTGCATTTCGATCCGCAGGTTGATCCGCGCAATACGGCCCCTTGGTGGGCGCGTCAGCGCAACGCGGAGTTGCTTGAAGATCGCTACCTGCCGAGTAGTGAAGAGAGCGCGGTGGTGATCACCGCATCGCTAGCGCGAACGCTCTTGGCACAGAATCGCAGCGTGGGCATGATCGCCTGGGGTCAGCACCGCGAGGTCATTCCTGCCGAACGGGAGGCGCGCCAGTTGCCCAAGATCTTGGAGGCGCTTGCCGTTTTGCGCGCCTATAGCGCCCAAAGCCTCGCCGAAGTACTCTTGGCCGAAAGCGCACGCTTCGGGCGCGACACGACCCTCGTGATCGTCACCTCATCGCTCGACGAGCGTTGGGTCGGCGCATTGCAGCAACAGCTCTACCGCGGCATCCGGGCGGTGGTGATCTTGGTTGATCCGCAGAGCTTTGGCGGCTGGCGCGATCCCGAGACGATCTTGCAGCACTTGGCTGCGCTGCGCATCACAACCTACCGCGTGCGCCAGGGCGATGTGTTGGCAGAGGCGTTGCGACTGCCATGGGCGGATGCGGAGCGGCGCGGGAGGGCGTGAGGCGGGGAGGCGGGGACGTGAGGAGGCGGGGAGGCGGGGGGCGGGGAGGCGGGGAGCCGGGAGGCGGGGGGCGGGGACGCGGGGGGGCGGAGAGGCGG
>RSAS01000503.1:0-15848 GCA_003934145.1 Candidatus Viridilinea halotolerans
CCCTATCCCCTATCCCCTATCCCCTATCCCCTATCCCCTATCCCCTATCCCCTATGCCCATGGCTTCACGTCTCCTAACCTGGCGCATCCTGCTGATCATTGTCGTAGTGATCATGAGTGCGCGGCTCTATCAATTGCAGATGGTGAACAGCGAGAGCAATCGTTTCGGGATTGATCCGGAGGCGACTACGCGGCGCAACGTCATGGTGGGGCCACGGCGCGGTGAGATCTTTGCCGCCGATGGGGCAACACTGCTGGCTGAGAGTGTGCCGATCTACAGCTTGGCTGTAGTGCCGGGGCGTTTGCCCGATGCGCGCCAGCAACCCTGGGAACGCGCGGAGGTCTTTGCGCGCCTGGGTCATGTGACGCAACTCAGCGCAACGTTGACGCTGACGCCAACGACGGTTTTGGTTGAGCGTCCGGCGCTGCGGCGGATGCTTCAGGATCTGGGGCCGTTGCCGCCGCTGGATGGCACCGCACCGCTGACGCTGACGATTGCGCCGGAATATAGCTTGCGCGCCCTCGATCTGACCCGCACCTACAGCGATGTCTTGAGCTTTAACAGCCCGTTGGAGGCCATGGTCGCCCGTGAGAGAGTGCGCCCCTACCAGCCGGTGTTGGTGGCCGAGGCGATTGGCAACGACGTAGCGATGGCGATCAGCGAGAACGGCAACTATCTGCCGGGGGCGCAGGTGATCGCTAGCTACCAACGGCACTACCCGCAGAGCGCTGCGGTGCCTTCGTTCTCCCATATGCTGGGCTACATTGGGCGTATTACAGAGTGCGAACTGCACGTCGCTAACCCGGCCAGTACATGGCTGACGAGTATGACTGAGGTGATTGGTCAATCTGGGCGCTGTGGCCTCTTGCGCAAGCCGGTTGATCCGGCGAGCTTTGGCCTGCCGCCCTACCAAGTGGATGACCGAATTGGCAAGGATGGGCTGGAAGCCAGCTATGAACGTGAACTACGCGGGCGCATCGGGCTGGATACCGTCTTTGTGGATGCCCTCAACCGCCCGGTAAGTCCGCTCGAACGGGTCTATCCGGTCGAAAATGGCCATAATCTCGTGTTGGCGATTGACGTGGCGTTTCAAGCCGAAGTGGAACGGCTGCTGCGCGATTGGATTGCCGAAGGTGAGGCGCGACGGCTCAACGCGCCCGAAGCCTACAAGCGCGACTATGATCCGATTGTGGCGGGTTCGGCGGTGGTACTCGATCCGCGTGATGGGCGCATTCTGGCGGTAGTTTCGCTGCCCACTTTCGACAATAATGTCTGGGTTGATCCTAATCGCCAAGCTGATCTGATGGCGCTGCTTAGCCCAAGCGACCCCGAGGCGCTAGCGGAATTGCTGCGCCTCGCTCCGTTGACCAACCGGGCGATCAGTGGTCAATACCCTCCCGGCTCGACGCTGAAGCAGTTCGTGGGGGCCGCTGCACTGCAAAAAGGGGTGATCGCCGCCGATACACAACTGCGCGATCCTGGCCTCCTCCGGCTGATCGAACGCGGCGGTGCCCTCTTCGAGTTGCCCAACTCGACCCGCAACCGCGACAACGGGCTGATCAATATCGCCGACGCGATGCGCCTCTCTTCCAACGTCTTCTTTGCCTCGATTGCCGGGGGCAATGACCAAGCGATCAATTTAGACGATCGAGCCCTGCGCATCACCGGCATGCAGATCGAAGGCTTGGTTGAGGGGTTGGAGTGGTTCCACTTTGGGCGCAGCAGCGGTGTGGACATCGCGGGGGAGGCGTCGGGTCTGCTGCCTACCCGTACCTGGAAAGCGGCAGTGAAGCGCGAAGCTTGGACGACAGGCGATACCTACAATACCGCGATTGGCCAGGGCGATCTCTTGGTTACACCGCTGCAACTCGCGGTGGCCGCCGGGGGCATCGCGCTTGATGGCACGATCTATCGGCCCCATGTCGTTGCACGCATCACCGACAGTAACGGCGCAACGGTGCGCACCATTGCGCCCGAGGTGATCAGTCGTGCGCCGGTTGATCCCGTCCACCTTCAAGCCATTCGTTATGGCATGCGTGACTCGGTCATCAATGTACCCAACCGCACCGCACATCCTGAGTGTGCTGGCCTTGATTTGGCCGGCAAGACTGGCACCGCCGAGTATGGGCCGCTGGTCGTGCGCCCCGACGGGCGTCTTGCACGCCAAAGCCATGCTTGGTTTGTCGGCTTTGCGCCCTACGACAATCCTGAAATCGTGGTGGCGGTGCTGATCGAGGGCACCGGCGACCTAGGCGATGGCTCTTCAACCATGGCCATGCCGGCGGTGACGCAGATCATGCAGGCCTACTTCCAGGTCGCCCCCCCCGCAGACGCGCCGGGCAACTGCCCGGTGCTGCCCGTGCGCTCGCCGGTGGAGCGCGTAGATGTGGAGGAGGGAGGCGAGGAGGAGTGAGGCGGGGAGGCGGTTGTGCCGCAAACGTGTAGGAAGGGGGGCGGGGGAACCAGGTTCCCCCGCACCCCCTTCCTACACATTTTCAGCCGCGCTCGGCGGTGGCAAGGTGCCCGTTGAGGCTCTGCTGGAGATAGAGCATACTCGCCTCGGCGACGCGAAGGATGCCCCAACGCTCTCCTGCGGCGCGTGTCTCGCCATGCAGGATGGCGCGGCGCAAGTCGTCGGCGGTGCGACCGGGGAAGATCGTGTAACCCCTACCCACCGTCGGTAGGTGGTGGGAATCGCTGCCACCCACCGCAGGCAGCCCCCGTGCAGCGGCGAAGCGGGCAGCTTGGGTGTTGGCTTGGGGGAGCCACATCCCGGCGTTAAAGGTCTCGATTGCGTCAACATGGTCAGCCCATGCGCTGCTGGCACACGGGCCGAGGATGCGTGTACGGCCCACCGAGTGCATCAGGAAGTCGAAGGGGTGGGGGGCGATCACGAGGGCATTCTGCGCCCGTGCCGCCGCCACCGTCTCGACCAAGGGTCGGCCTGGGGGCAACTCATGCTCGAGGAAGAGAACGAGCAGATGCCCTTCGCGGGTTGACACCTCTTCGCCGACGATGACTTCAACCCCGAAGTCCTTGGCGAGCCGTCGCGCCTCCAGCGCACCCGCAAGCGTGTCGTGGTCGGTGATAGCAATGACCTGCAGGTCGCTGTTGGCGACGTGTGCGAGCAATTGGCGCACCGTCGCCGAGCCATCACTAGCCGTCGTGTGCAGATGCAGATCCGCCTTGCTGTAGAGCATCTCCATGGTGGGCCTCCCCATAGCCGCCAACATCCCCTTGGAGCATAGGCGGTCGGTGTTATGCCCACAGTATCGTCGCGTTAAGGTATGGCGAAGCGAGGGTAAAGGGTTGTGTGCATGGCGAGTTGAGCGCACGGATGGGCCGCTCGCGGGTCATAGAAGGAGGAACGCCATAAAAGCAGCCATCTGTAGAGCCTATGGGCCACCGGAGGTGCTTCAGGTTTGCGACATCCAACAACCTGTGCCGAAGCACCACGAAGTATCGATTAAGATCCACACCGCTGCGGTGACTGCCAGCGACGCTATCGTTCGCGGATTCAAGCTTGCACGCTGGTCGCCGATGGGGTTGGGCATGGGGCTGGCGCTGGGATTCACCCGACCGCGCAACCCGATCCTTGGGAACATCTTGGCCGGCGAGGTCGAAGCCGTTGGACGGCATGTCTCCCGCTTCCGGGTGGGTGATCAGGTCTATGCGTTTACCATGTTGCGCTTCGGTGCGTACGCGGAATATACCTGCCTGCCCGAAAGCGTCGTGATCGCCTCCAAGCCGCAGAATCTGAGCTTTGAGGAAGCGGCGGCTATTCCCTATGGCGGGCTGATCGCGCTCCATTTTCTTAGAAAAGCGAGGGTCGCAGCCGGGCAAAAGGTGCTGATCTACGGTGCATCTGGCGCAATTGGCTCGACCGCCGTGCAACTTGCCAGATACTTTGGTGCAGACGTCACTGGCGTGTGCAGCACGGCGAACATGGCTTGGGTGCAGGCATTGGGTGCCGAGACGGTGATCGATTACACCCAAGAAGACTTCACGAAGCGCGACGAGCGCTACGATCTGATCTTGAACGCCGTCGGCAAGCGCAAAGCACGTCTGGCATGCCAACGATCGCTGACCCCGCAGGGAAAGCATGTTACCGTTGACGACGGCAATCCCAAGATACGCACCGAGGGGTTGCTATGTCTCAACGAGGTCATTGGGGCGGGCAAGTTGAAGCCGGTGATTGATCGGGTTTATCCGTTGGATCAGATCGCCGAGGCGCATCGCTACGTGGATCAGGGACATAAAAAGGGCAATGTGGTCATCACTATGTAGACAAACTGGCGCTGCTTGGCTTGGCCCTCTGGCCTTCGCGCTACGGCTATGGGCTTACCATTTGTAGTGCCGACTTTAGTCGGCTTCCCATCGCATCCAAAGGCCTCAGCCGACTAAAGTCGGCACTACCACTACCTAGTGGCGCAAACTGTAAAGCTCCTACAAACCATTCCTAAGGAGCGCTGTGGGAGAGCAGCACCCTGAGAGCGCGGTCGTCCCGCCCGCGCTCCCAGGACAGCGTTCCTTTTGCGCTATTGCCTATTTTCTATCTCCCGCTTTCTGTATCCTTCGGCAATACACACGCCCACAACGCATGCCCCAAGGCTGCAGGATCGCTGCGGATGGTGTCAAGTTTGTTCCAGAGTTGGCGCGGGCCGTCGTTAGACTCAAGCAGGGGGCGCACAATGGGCGTCACGCCCAAGGCGCTGATGCGCTCCAACTCGGCATCGTCGGGCTCGATCAGGTGCAAGCCCTTGGCCGCATAGGCCTCCCGCACTTCAGGCGCAATCTGGTCGCCACGGCTGATCAGGGCGTAGGAGAGTACGTTGGGGCCGAGCAGCGCAACGAGGCGCTGCACATGAGCATACGCCCCCATGCCGTCGGTCTGGCCGGGTTGGGTGGTGCTGTTGCAGATAAAGGCCAGTTTGGCCCGCGTTTGGCGCAGCGCCTCGACCACGCCACCAAAACTGAGACATGCCTGCAGCGAGGTGTAGAAGCTGCCAGGGCCAAGCACGACTAGGTCGGCTTGGACGATGGCGGCAAGCGCGGCGCTGCTGGCAGCCGCATCGGGCGGGCTGAGCCAGAGGCGCTTGATCGGCGCTTTATGCAAACCACGCACCTCAAGTTCACGCTCAACGTAAGTGCCATCTTCCAACTCGGCGCAGATATGGGCGCTAACATTGGCAATGGGCAGCACTGTAGCCGAACACGCGAGCAGTTCACTAAGTTTTTGCACCGCCTGCGCAAAATCGCCCTCGAGCTGAGTCAGCGCAGCAATAAACAGATTGCCAAAGGCCATGCCATCGAGCGCAGGCACATCGGGGGCAATCAGGCGGTGCTGCACCAGACGCGCCCAAAAGCCAGTGGGCTCAGCGGCAAGGGCGGCCAGCGTATTGCGCAGATCGCCAGGCGCGGGCAGATCGCCAATGGCCCGCGCCGTCCCCGTACTGCGCCCCGTATCGGTTACCGCAATCAGCGCCGTGCGCTGCGCAAAGTAGGGCGCCGCCCCGAGCATAAGTTGGCTGACCCCGCCGCCGCCGCCAATGGCGACAAGGCGGTAGGGGTTGGTGTAATTGGTTGGATGGTACGTCATAGTGGTTATGATAAGGGAATGGGGTACAGGGTACGGCCTATTTTGATGTGGCTTTCGCCAGGGGGCGCGGGGGCACGGCCCAATACCTTTCAAATAACGACGAGCGTAGACCTCACAGGTCTTTCATGACGGCATCTCAATTGCGGCAGGGCAGACCTGTGAGGTCTTATTTGAAACGTATTGGGGCACGGCCCCGCACAAACTTCCCCCGCCAGGGGGCGCGGGGGCACGGCCCCCGCACAAGCTGCCCCACCACATTAACACATCCTTAAGCTGCACTTAAGAATGTGTCAACATAAATCGAGAAGTGGGGTAATATGGAATGAACCCGTACACCGACAAGGCCCGCCTTGTCATGAGAAGCATTGGAGGTACTTAATGTCCCAAACGCGACGTTCCATCTTTGTGGTGCTGTTGGTTACCCTAGCCTTGCTTTTGGCGGCCTGTGGTGCGCAGACGCCCGCCGCACCGCCCGCGACCAGCGCCACCACCGCCCCCGCCGCCGCCGAAGCGCCAGCACAGACGCCCCGTATTACCATTAAACTCGCCGAAAATCCATGGACGGGTTCGTCGGTCAATGTCCATGTGGCCAAGCTTCTACTCGAAGAGCAACTTGGCTACACGGTCGAGGTGCTTACGGTTGATGAGAATGCGCAGTGGGCCGCCCTTGCCAGCGGCGATCTGAGCGCTACGCTGGAGATCTGGCCTTCAGGCCACGCTGAGAATGTACAGCAGTATATTGTTGATCAGCAATTGGTTGAAGATCTGGGGCCAATCGGCGTGGTTGGCAAGATTGGTTGGTATCTGCCCACCTACATGGTGGAACAGCACCCCGAGATGGCGACCTACGAAGGCTTCCGCGATGCCGAAATCGCGGCGCTCTTTAGCACCGCCGAAACAGGCACAGCCGGACAATTCCTCGGTGGCGACCCCAGTTGGGTGCAGTATGATGAGGATATTATTAAAAATCTAGGGCTCAACCTGCAGGTGGTGCAATCCGGCTCCGAGCAGGCGGTCTTGGCGTCGCTCGATTCCGCCTATAGCCGCAATGAGCCAATCCTCTTCTACTTCTGGACGCCCCATTCCGTCCATGCCAAGTATGACTTGACCCCCGTGGAGTTGCCTGCGTACACGGATGCATGCTATGCGCAAGCCGATGCGGGCGGTGTGGCCTGCGCCTATCCCGAAGATGTCCTCTTCAAGGCGGCATGGGCCGGACTGAAGGAGCAAGCGCCCGACGCCTATGCCATGCTGAGCAATATGCGTTACAGCAATGAAGACCAGATCGCCATGATCGCAGCAGTTGAGATTGATGGTCAAGAGCCGGAAGATGCCGCCCGCACATGGGTAGAAGCCAACGAAGCCGCTTGGCGGACGTGGCTGCCCACCGGGCAATAGCTACGCAATGGACGATGCGGAGGGGCATAGCCCATCCGCATGAACATAAGCCTCCCGGTAGGGGTTCGGGGGAGGCTTCGTCTCCCCCGAAGAACTTTTTTCTTTCGTTTTGGATGTGACTGGAATCTGTAGGGCGGCGCCCTACAACCCCGCCGGACAGGGGGAGACGCGGGGGAACCAGGTTCCCCCGCACCCCCTACCTACACATTTTGGTCACACCCTTTCGTTGTGGCGGCTTCGCCGCCACAACGAAAGAAAGAAGAGGGTTTGGGGCGCAGCCCTAAACGTAGTGCGCAGGGGCGCGGGGGCCACGCCCCCGAAGCATCCCCGCCCGGCGGGGGACTACGCCCCTCCGAAAAAAATAAAATGAATGTTACCAAAAATCGTGGGAAGAATGCGCACGGGAACGTAGTTCCCACCCATCCTCCCACTAAAATATTAATGATGTTGAGGAGCCAATGAGCGTGAATAGAATAACCCCCAATATGATGCCGCCAAAGATCGTCTGCCGCGATGTCTGGAAGATCTTTGGCCGCGCCCCCCGCCGCATCTTTAAGGCGCTGGCAAGCGAATCGATGCAGCACGAATCCATGGAGGGCCATATTATCGCGGTGCGCGGCGTTTCGTTTGAGGTGCGCACCGGCGAGACCTTTGTGGTGATGGGACTCTCGGGCAGCGGCAAGTCTACGCTTATCCGCTGTATTTCGCGGATCACCGAGCCGACCCACGGCGAAATTCTGGTGGACGGCCAGGATGTCTTGCGTATGCGCCCCCTAGAGTTGCGCGAGTTGCGGCGCAAGCGCGTGAGTATGGTTTTCCAGCATTTTGGCCTCTTTCCGCACCGCCGCGTGATCGATAATGTGGCCTATGGGCTGGAGGTGCGCGGCGTGCCGCGCCCCAAACGCCGTGAACGGGCCACCGAGGTGTTGGCCTTGGTGGGGCTAGAGGGTTGGGAGTATCACTTTCCGCGCCAACTCTCGGGCGGTATGCAACAGCGCGTCGGCCTCGCCCGTGCCCTCGCCGTAGATCCCGATATTTTGCTCTTTGATGAACCGTTTAGTGCGCTTGATCCGCTGATTCGGCACGATATGCAGGGTGAATTGCAACGCCTCCAGGCAACACTACAGAAAACCAGTATCTTCATTACTCATGATTTCACTGAAGCGCTCAAACTGGGTGATAAAATTGCTGTAATGCGCCACGGGCAGATTGTGCAGGTGGGCACGCCCCAAGAGTTGGTCATCAATCCGATCAATGACTATGTGGGTGCCTTTGTGCGCGATGCCCCGCGTGGCCGGGTACTCACCGCCCAGGCGGTGATGGTGAGTTGCCCGCTAACCCCTACGAGCACCGACCGCCCTACCATTTCTGCCCAGACCTACCTTGATGATCTGTTGCCGCTGATGGCGGCCTACGGTGATCCTGTCGCGGTTACCGACGACGATGGCCTGACGATTGGCCATGTCGATCGCGCCGGGGTTCTCAAGGCATTAATTAGGGAGTAACCACACTATGACAACGCGCTCCCATTCGCTCCCTTTTGCGCAACCAAATTTTCGTCTCTTCCTGCAAGCCCTGATCTGGGTGGGAACGGCCTTCGGCATCGGCCTACTGGCGACGACGTGGCCCGCCGTGCCCCGTGATTTTCCTGAGGCATGGAACTTGGGCTTGCGTGACCCGCTCGATGCGTTTCAACGCTGGGTGGTGGCCAATCGCGCCAGCCATCCCGTCTTTGCCTTTGGCTTTACACCGCTGAGCAGTTGGATTGACCATGCGCTGCGCTTCTTTGAACAGGCGTTGCTGCGCCCCGGTTGGCCCGCCCTGTTGCTGCTCTTTGCCTTGCTTGGCTACCTCGCTGCCGGTGTGCGCCTCAGCCTCTTCTGCGCGGGGAGCCTCCTCCTCGCTGGGCTCTTTGGCCTCTGGGAACCAACAATGCAGACCCTGGCGCTCATGCTGGCCACCCTGCTGCTCGCCATCCTGATTGGGGTGCCGCTGGGCATGGCCGCCGCCGCGAGCGATCGTCTCGACCGCCTCATGCGCCCGGTACTCGATGCGATGCAGACCATTCCCGCTTTTGTCTATCTGGTGCCGGTGATGCTGCTCTTTGGCATCGCCCGCGTGCCCGCCGTGATTGCCACGCTGATCTACGCCCTGCCGCCGATGATCCGTCTGACCAACCTGGGCATCCGGCAATCCAATCAAGCCGCCGTCGAGGCGGCGCAGTCGTTTGGGGCCACGCGCTGGCAGATTCTGCGTGGCGTCCAATTACCCCTCGCCCTGCCCAGCATCCTGATGGGCGTCAACCAGACGATTATGATGGCGTTGGGCATGGTGGTGATCGCGGCGATGATCGGCGCGGGTGGCCTTGGGCGCGAAGTCCTCATTGCGCTACAACGGCTCAACGTCGGACGGGCACTCGAAGCGGGCCTGATCATCGTCTGTGTGGCCATGCTACTCGACCGGCTCAGCGCCGCGCTGACGCGCATCGATTTTGCGGCGCCAGCCGGAACGCAGCGTCAAGATCTGTTGAGTGGCTGGGTTGCGGGAGCAGTCGCCGCCCGCCTGTCCACCGAACGAGCCTACTACTTCCAGGCCTACGGGCGGCTGATCAATGCGACCCTGCTCTTCCTCGCCTTTTTGCTGCTTGATGCGCTCATCTTCCAGTTCGGCAACTTCCCCGAAACTTGGCGGCTGGGGCTACGTGAGCCGGCCAATGCCGTCGTGATCTGGGCACGCGATAATCTCTACTTCGTCACCGGGCCGCTCAGCGACGGCATTGTCATCTACCTACTGAACCCGAGCCGCGACCTGCTGCTCAACCATTTGCCCTGGCCCGCGATTATTCTGGCGGTCGCCGCGCTGGCCTACACCTCCGGCGGCCTGCGCCTCGCCCTGGGCAGCGCCACCGGCATGGCGCTGATTGGTCTTTTGGGCATGTGGACGCCCGCCATGGAGACGCTGAGCCAGGTCATTTTGATGGTGCTGCTTACGGTGGCCATTGCCGTACCGCTGGGCCTGCTGGCGGCCCAGAGTCCGCGCTTCAGCGCCGTGTTGCGCCCCATCCTCGATCTGCTCCAGACCATTCCGGCCTTCGTCTATCTCGTGCCGGTGATTATGCTCTTCAACATCGGGCGTGTCCCCGGCCTCATCGCTGCCGTGCTCTACGCACTGCCACCCGGCATCCGTCTGATCCAACTAGGGATCGAAACGGTGCCCAGCGTAACGGTTGAAGCAGCGGAGTCGTTTGGCTCCAGCCGTTGGCAGACCCTGATCAAGGTGCAGATTCCGCAGGCGCTGCCCTCGATCATGCTGGCGATCAACCAGATCATCGTCATGGTGCTGGCCATGGTGATCATTGCCGGGTTGGTAGGTGGTGCCGGCCTCGGCATTGAAGCGGTGCGCGGCCTAGCGCGCAGCGAAACCGGGCGCGGCATTGAGGCCGGTTTGGCTATTATGATTTTGGCGATCATTCTGGATCGCATCACGCAAGCCTGGGCGAAGAGTAAGCCGTAGTGAGGAGTGCGGATGCGGCTGCGCCTCACGCCCCGCCGGACGGCGGGAGAACGCGAGGGAACCTGGTTCCCTCGCGTACACCTCCCACAACGTTTGGTCACACCCAAAAAGAGTAGTAAGGCAACCCCCTCATGACCACACTCACCCTGAACGAGCGCGCCCGTGGCGCATTCTTGGGCTTGGCAGCGGGCGATGCGCTCGGCACGACGCTGGAATTCACCGGGCCGCTCAATCCCTTTACGCCCCAAGTGACGAGCATCGTTGGCGGCGGGCCGTTTGGTTTGCCGCCCGGCGCGTGGACCGACGATACCAGTATGGCGCTCTGCCTTGCGCAGAGCTTAGTGGCGCAACACGGTTTTGATGCGCGCGATCAGATGGATCGTTATGTACGCTGGTGGCAACAGGGCGAGAACGCGGCCACCGGGCGCTGCATTGACATTGGCAACGCGACGCGCAGTGCGCTGCATCGCTACCAGCAGACGGGCGACCCATTGGCGGGCGATCCCAATCCCAACACGGCGGGCAATGGCTCGCTGATGCGCATGGTGCCCGTTGTCCTTGCCGCCTCGAGCGAAGCCCAAGCGCTGGAATGGGCTGCCACACAGTCGCGCACCACCCACGCCGCCCCAGCGGCGGTGGATGCATGTCGCCTCTACGCCCGCCAGATCTGGCGGGCGCTAGAGGGCCAACCCAAAGCCGCCCTGCTTGACCCGGCCATCGGCAATGATCTTGATCTCATGCCCCTCGTCGCCGCCGTGGCCCAAGGCACCTACCTGCACAAACAACCCCCGGCGATCAAAGGCACCGGCTTCGTGGTCGAGGCACTCGAAGCGGCGCTATGGGCCTTTGCCGCCAGCGAGAGTTTCGTTGACGGCGCAATCCTCGCCGTCAACTTGGGCCAGGATGCCGACACCACCGGCGCTATCTATGGGCAATTAGCGGGTGCCTACTACGGCCTGCCCGCTATTCCCCAGACGTGGCAGGCGACTATCCTCTGGGCCGAGCAGTTCATCGCCTTGGCCGATGCGCTCGTGGCGCTGCGGTAAATTGGGGGAGAGGTGCGCACGGAAACCAAGTTCCCATGCATCCACGTCAAACTGTAAAGCAACAAGGTGAAACCTTGTCTAACACAGAAAGGCAAAAAAGTTCTATGAACATCACCCTGACTCCAGAAATCGCAGCGGCCCTTACAGAACAAGCGCACCAGCAAGGTGTAACACCAGAGCAACTCGCGCTAGAGAGCTTACGGCAACAGTTTGTGGCCATGCCGCAACATCGGCACGCCCCTCCCCCGCACGGCACACTAGCCGACTTCCTCGTAGGCTCAGTTGGTGTCCTCCACAGTAGTGAGTATCAGCCCGGTGGTGCCCGCATGACAGAGGCCAAAAGCACGGCTTTCGCAGAACACCTGCTGAAGAAACGCCAGCAAGGACGCTTGTGATGCTTACCGATACTGGGCCACTTGTTGCCCTACTTGATCGAGATGATATGCATCATGCTGCCTGCCTAGCGGTTGCGCAGCGCCTACCTGCACGGCCATTGCTAACCACTTGGCCGTGTTTCACAGAAGCCATGTATTTATTGGGTGCCGTGGGAGGATACACATATCAAGCAGAACTCTGGCGGTTATACGCTACAGGTAAGTTGGTGTTGCATGACTTAATACCATCTGAACTCGAGCGAATGATCACGTTGATGGCACAATATCATGACACGCCTATGGATCTGGCTGACGCATCTCTGATCGCTGTCGCTGAGAGTCAACATTTGCGCGAAATATTTTCACTCGATAGTGATTTCTATATCTACCGTTTAGCCAACAAGTCAGTGTTGCATATTATTCGCTAGGGATGGTTTCGCCTTGCGGCGATCTGCTTTACTGTTTGTGGGGAGGTGTGGAGGGCTACGCCCTTCACACCTCCCCACCGGGATGGGGGTTTTGCGGGAGCCATGCCCCCGCACCCCCAGCGCGGCAAACTGTAAAGTAGCTATGAACCATGTCCTAGGGGTAGACTACCTCGCCCCCTGTTCCCCCTTTGGCAAGCGGCTCCTGAGCTTATCACAGGGCAGCAAACCGCCTCTCCCGCAAGCGGGAGAGGCGGTACAGATCATGGTATGCTTGGCGTTTTAATGCCGTTTCCATGCAAACGCACAGGGTTTCTGTCTGTCCATGAACAGGGGCGCTACCGTAACGCCGCCCCCTATTCCACCGGCGTAATTTCAACCCACGCCCGCTGAATATCCATAAAGACTGTCGCAAAGAAATCAAGAATAGCCTTAAAGAGGCCATACTTATCGTCAAGCGCATACTTCGCCACTAAAATCTCTTGGGGATCGGTCAAAATACGCGCCTTGCCTGCGAGCGTCGTGCCGAGCGGCTTTCCCGCACGATCGGCTGGCCCGACTTGCACGTTTGGATTGTTGCGAATACGTTTAATCTTGCCCGAATCTTGGGGCGTCATCATGTAGATGCGCCCATTTTTTTCGGCAAACCACATCGGCGTCCGCACCGTTTCACCATTTTTGCGCAGGGTGACGAGGTTAATGAACTGTTGCTTGTTGAGGAGGCTAAAGGCGGCTTCGGCGGGGGTCTGAGTCATGGCGGTGTTGCTCCTTGTGCTGATATGTATCCCTATGTATTGTAGCATGAGTATGGAGCGTCCCCGACTTGAGGTGTAGCCTAGTCAAACGGGTGCGACCAAAATATGCAGGTAGGGGGGCGGGGGAACCTGGTTCCCCCACATTTCCCCCTGTCCGGCAGGAGTGTAGGGCACCGCCCTACAGATTCCAGTCACACCCTAATCAAACCAGCAACAAGTTATCAATCAGCCTGACGCTGCCCAAACGCACAGCAAGGGAGAGTAGCGCCCCTTGGGGGCCGATGGTGGTCAATTCGTGCAGCGTGAGCGGATCGGCGGCGCTGATATATTCGGGTTGCAGGGCGGGTTCTGCTGCCAGGCGGGCGGACAGCGTGGCCTTCAGCGTAGCGGCATCGCGCTCACCGGCTTGGTAACACGCTTGGGCCGCCACCAGGGCTTGGTAAATGGTTGGGGCAATGGCGCGTTCGGCGGGGCTGAGGTAGCTGTTGCGGCTGCTCATGGCCAGACCATCGGCCTCGCGCACCGTGGGCGCAACGACAACCTCCGTGGGCACATTCAGGTCACGCACCATCTGGCGCACCACGACGCTCTGTTGGGCATCCTTTTGGCCAAAGTAGGCGCGGGTCGGCTGGACGATATTGAAGAGCTTACAGACCACAGTGGCCACGCCGCGAAAATGGTTGGGGCGGGCGGCACCTTCGAGGAACTCATCGGCAGCGGGCAGAACGACATAAGTACCAAAACCCTCTGGGTAGATCGCGGCGGCATCCGGGGCAAAGACAAAATCCACCGCTTCGGCAGCAAGCAGGGCCAGATCGCGTTCGAGATCACGCGGATAGCGCCCAAAATCCTCATTGGGCCGAAACTGGGTCGGATTGACAAAAATGCTCACCGCGACGCAGCCACATTCGGCTTTGGCGCGGCGCACGAGGCTGAGGTGGCCCTCGTGAAGGTAGCCCATGGTGGGCACGAAGCCCAGGTTCGCCACGTCAGCGCGGGCGGTACGCATGGCGGCAATGGTCGTGATGAGTTGCATAGTAGGGGTTCGGGGTTCGGGGTTCGGGGTTCGGGGTTCGGGGCATGGCCCAATACTTTTCAGATAAGACGTTTTTTTGACGCAAAGGCGCAAGGGCGCAATGTTTTCGGCGTAGGTTATGTATGCCAAACCTTAGCGGCTTTGCGGCTTTGCGCGAGCTTAATGGCCCTCGAACCCCCACCGGGGGCGATCTTACGCGTTATGGTGCGCCATCCACCAGCGCCAGCGCCTCCTGCAGGGTCGCCGCATCCATCGTGCTGCTCTGCTCAGCGGTGGGAAAGGCACCTTCGCGCACCTCGTTGGCATAGGTAGTGATAGCGGCGCTCATCTGCTCGGCGAGGCTGAGGTAGCGACGGGCGTGGCGAGGGAGGAAATCGGTGTAGAGGCCGAACATATCGTGCCAGACCTGTACTTGACCAGCACAACCCGCCCCGGCCCCGATGCCAATCGTAGGAATGCGCAGGCGACTGGTGATGGCACTCGCCAGCGGTGCAGGCACCAATTCGAGCACAAGAGCAAACGCGCCAGCGGCTTCGATGGCCAGCGCATCACGGATCAAGCGAGCGGCAGCGGCGGCGGCGCGCCCCTGCACACGCGCCCCAAGCTGATTGACCGCTTGGGGCGTAAAGCCAATGTGGCCCATCACCGGAATGCCCAACTCAACGAGGCGGGCAGCAATGGGGGCGACACTGGTGCCACCCTCCAGCTTCACCGCCTGCACCCCCGCCTCTTGCATAACACGGCACGCACTCGCGATCGCCTGCTCACACGTCGTATAGGTGAGAAAGGGCAGATCGCCCACCACCAGCGCCCGTTGACTGCCGCGCACCACCGCCTTCATGTGGTGCAACATCTCATCGAGCGTCACGGGAACGGTTGAGGTATGGCCCAAGACCACCATCCCCAGCGAATCGCCCACCAAGAGCAACGGCACACCGGCTCGGTCGGCAATCTGGGCCGAAGTGTAGTCGTATGCCGTAACCATTGGGATGCGTTCACCCCGGTTTTTTAGCTTTTGCACCTCAAGAATGGTTATACGCATACGGATACTCCATCTATCGTTTTTCAGATACTGCTTTGCGTTTTAACTTAAGGGGCCTGCGGCCCCTTAAACCCCGCCGGAAGGGGGGATTTTGCGGGGGCCATGCCCCTTCGACTAGGCTCAGGGCAAGCCCGAACCCCCACCGGAAGGCCCACCAGGGGCATAACGTCAGGCGTATGGGGCTTCGCCCCCCAAACCCCTCCCCTTATTCTAGCATATTGGTTCACGGAAGGCGCAAGTCATAGAGGTGGGCAGCGTAGTCGCCATCTGCGTAATCTGCGGACAATCATGAGGACTTTGCAATCGCCATGAACCATTCCCACAGTAAATTTGCAAATTCTCGCAGGGTGTGCTACAATCTCACTCGTTGGTGCGAGAGCCTCTGCGGGAGTGGCTCAGTTGGTAGAGCGACACCTTGCCAAGGTGTAGGTCGCGGGTTCGAATCCCGTCTCCCGCTCCAATCATACCGCCGGTACTCATTCGTGAGTACCGGCGGTATTTATTTGTAAGACAAGGTTCGTAACCAAGTTACGCTTTTTGCCGCTGCCGCAGCGGGGGTGCGGGGGCCTGGCCCCCGCAAAACCCCCATTCCGATGGGGTGGATAAGGTTCGTAACCAAGTTACGCTTTTTGCCGCTGCCGCAGCGGGGGTGCGGGGGC
>RSAS01000503.1:15948-20949 GCA_003934145.1 Candidatus Viridilinea halotolerans
CTGGCCCCCGCAAAACCCCCATTCCGATGATGGTTTCGCTACGCGGCTATGTACTTTTGTGGGAACCAAGCTCCCGCGCATTCTTGCCGCCGTCCTGCAAGGGTGTGGGGCGCAGCCTCACGCCTCCTTCAGCGCTGCACGAGCGGCAAGAAGACTGTAGTCCTCATGGTGAAGGGAAGATCGAGGCTCTGGAGGATCGTGCCATCGGGTGCCTGCATGACAACGCGAATGGTAACGGAGCCAGTAGGTAGAGGATCGCCTGGGGTGCAGTGCCACGCTCCCGTTTCCGTGTCAGCCTCGGTGGTGCAGATCGGTTCATCTGGCGCAGCCTGAGCGCTCACGCTGTAGATGCGCACACTAAGGCCAGGGGATGCGCGGCCCCGGAAGGTCGGGGGATTTTGGTCTGTGGTGGACGCCTCAACGGTGAGCGTCATCATCGCCATCGCGCTAAAATCTTGGCCGCTGATGTCGCTGGTGATGTTGATGGTATGGCTGATCGGGCTAAACGTATAGCCACGCAACATTGCCGTTAGCGTGTAGCTGCCCGTCGGTACACCATTGAGCGTATAGCTCCCATCGGCCCCACTCGTCGCCGTGCGCGTCCCGTCGCTGATGCTAACCCCCGCGAGGCCACCGCCCGCATCCGTAGCGGCGCGCCCGCTGATGGTGTGGAGCAGGGCCGTCGCGCTGAAGTCCTGGTCGCTCAGGTTGCTCGTGACCGTGTAGCTGATCGGGCTAAACGTATAGCCACGCAACATTGCCGTCAGCGTGTAGCTGCCCGTCGGTACGTCATTGAGCGTATAGCTCCCATCGGCCCCACTCGTCGCCGTGCGCGTCCCGTCACTGATGCTAACCCCCGCGAGGGCGCTGCCCGCATCCGTGGTGATGCGCCCGCTGACGGTGTGAAACAAGATCGTCGCGCTGAAGTCTTGGCCGCTCAGGTCGTCAGTGATCTTGAACGTATGGCTGATCGGGTGAAAGCTGTAGCCACTCAAGACGGCTGTTAGCGTAATCGTGTGCCCCTGCGGTACATTGTTGAGCGTGTAGACCCCGCCACTCGCGCTCGTCGTCGTACGGGTGCCATCGGAGAGCAAAACCCCAGGCATACCGTTGTCATCCAACGTGACACGTCCGCTCACGGCAGCGACATCAACCCGCAGCGGATCGCGGGGGACGGTAGCCTGACCAGAGCCATTGCCGCCCCAGCAGCGCAGCTTCTCGTCGCTCGTCACCACACAAGTATGATCGCTGGCGCTAAGTTGGCTGACCACGCCGAGGTCGCTTGGCACGTCCGTTTGGCCATACCAGTTGTATCCCCAGCAGCGCACATCCCCGCCCTCCGTCAGCGCACAGGTGTGATTCTTACCGGCGCTGACTTGGCGAACCACGCCAAGATCAGGAGGTACGTCCGCCTGGCCATACCAGTTGTATCCCCAGCATGAGACGCCGCCACCCTCTGTCACGGCACAGGCATGCTCATTGCCGGTACTAACTTGGCGAACCACGCCAAGATCTGTAGGCACGTCCGTCTGGCCTTGCCCCCAGCAATGCACCTCCCCGGTCTCTGTCACCGCACAGGTATACGACCCACCGGCGCTGATTTGGCGAACCACGCCAAGGCCCGCAGAGACATCCGCCTTGCCAGACACGTTTGAACCCCAGCATGAGACATCCCCGCCCTCCGTCAGCGCACAGGTGTGATCCTTACCGGCGCTGACTTGGCGAACCACGCCAAGATCCGCAGGCACGTTCGCTTGGCCCTCTCCGTTTGCCCCCCAGCAATACACCTCCCCGGTCTCTGTCACTGCACAGGTGTACGACCCACCGGCGCTGACTTGGCGAACTGCGCCAAGCGCACCAGGCACAGTCGTCTGGCCTTCGCCACGTCGTCCCCAGCAGTAGAGCGTCCCGTCTGTCATCAGCGCACAAGTATGAGCGTGGCCAGTACTCGCACTGGAACCAGTGCTAACCTGACTGACCGCACCGAGATCAGCATGCAGGGTCGTATGCTCGCTACCGCTACTGCCCCAGCAGTGCAGCGCCCCGGCCTCTGTCAAGGCACAGGTGTACACCACACCGGCGCTGATGTAGCGAACCACACCGAGATCGCTGGGCACGGTTACCTGGCCAGACATGTCTTCTCCCCAGCAAGCAACATCCCCGGTTTCTGCCAACGCACAGGTGTGCAAATAACCAACACTGATCTGGCTGACCGCGCCGAGGTCAGCCGGTACGCTCGTCTGACCAGACGTGTTCGATCCCCAGCATGAGACATCCCCGCCCTCCGTTAGCGCACAGGTGTGGAAGCCACCGACGCTGATCTGTCTGACTGCGCCAAGGTCAGCCGGCACGTCCGTCTGGCCAGACGTGCTTAAGCCCCAGCAAGCGACATCCCCGGTCACCTTTAGCGCACAGGTGTGAAAAAGATTGGTACTAACCTGCCTAACCGCACCCAGGTCAGCCGACACGGTTGCCCTACCAAACGAGTCTGCGCCCCAGCAGTGCAACGTCCCGGCTTCCGTCACCGCGCAGGCATGATACCAACCGGCGCTGACCTGACTGACCGCGCCGAGGTCAGTCGGCACATCCGTCCTGCCATCCAAGTTGAAACCCCAGCAGCGCAACACCCCGGTCTCCGTCACCCCGCAGGCATAGTCCCTACCGACACTGACCTGCTTAACCAAGCCGAGGTCAGGCGGCAACGCACTATAAGCCCCCCAACAGGAGAGTTGTCCCGCTTGGTTGATAACACAGGTCGTCGTCGCTCCCGCCGCGACCTGCGCCATCCCTAGCCCACTGGCGGCTTGGAGCAAGAGAGTAGCAGGTTGTTCTTCTAGGCTAGCTTGCACAAGAGGCGAAGCTTCAATCGCCGCAGTAGGGACTGCGCGGAGCGCCCCGCCAAGAGCAAGCGGCAACACGAGTAAGAGCGCGAACAGGTAAAGGTGGTGGCGTGCCATGCAAAGATCTCCTGCTTCAGTTGCGTTCCTGCCCCCCACTTGGTGCAGTAAAGCTTGATTGACGAGTAGAGCCAATACTATATAAAAACGAGAACTTTCAACACAATCCCCCTATAGCGTCTCCGTAAACCATCCCTTCAGAAAAAGAATCTGGAAGGGGAGGGCGAAGCCCTCCCCTAAAACCTCCCCTTCCATTTTGGAGGTTCCAAAGCATTATCTGAAAAACTATAAAAACCCCAGAAAAAGTATACGAAAAACGTTAACATAGACCTACGGAATGGGCACCGGCGTAGCCGTTAACACCCAAGCGTGAAAGAATTGCTCACGTGAGCAGCCGCAAGCCGCTTCAGCGGCACGCAGCAGATCGGGGCCAGCAATCTCGCGGTAGCGTGCCGTGGCGTAGAACTCCTGCAAGAAGCGCTTGAAGGCATCCTCACCAAGCTCGGTGCGCATAGCGTGAAAAAAGAGGGCCGCCTTGCCATAGGCAATTGGCACATAGGCACTACCCAAGGCGGAGGGGGGTGTAGCTAGGGGTGCATCGGCGCCACGGTTGCGCACTTGGCGGTAAAGGGTGCGAAAACGATCCAACTCCGCTCGTGCCCGATCATGGTGGCCTTGTATCTCATGGTAGAGTATATGTGAATAACTGGCTAAGCCCTCATCAATCCAGGCCTCGCCTTGCGCATCATTGCCCACAAGGCTGTACCACCACTGGTGAGCAACCTCGTGGGCAACAATAGTCTCAAAGGGACGCCCGCCGGCGTTCCAGTAGAGATTCTGGTCAACCAAAACCACTCCAGGGTATTCCATGCCCATAATAGTGGACATAGCCCCTTGCAGCACCTCAAGTTCAGCCAGCGGATAGGGGCCAAAGTGTTGGCTGAAGATGCGCAGCGCATCCCCAGCCACCTGCAGCGCCCGCTGCCCGGTCGCCTCATTGCCGGGTTGGTAGTGGCTCACGAGGCGCACCCCGTCCACGGTAGCGCTCGCCTGAGCAAGGCCACGGGTGGCACCCAGATAGAATTCGCGTTGCGGGCCGCTGACGAAGCGTTCACGCCGCCAACCATTGTCCAATGGATCAGCAGCAATACGCACCCCAGTCGTCACCAACTGCCACGCGGGGGGCGTCTCGACCGTCACATCATAGAGGGCAGTGGCGGTAACGGCAGCATCGCCACGGCCACTGATCGGGCGATCATCCCAGCCACTATCAAGGAAATAGCGCGCAAGCACCGGGTAGAAGCTGGCCATTGACCAGAGGCCCGCCTCCTGGTTAAAGAGGCCCGTGGTGCGCCTACTGGCATTGCGCGGAGTACTGGCCTCAAAGTTCAATTCCACCAGCGCAGTAGTGCCGGGGGGCAAGGGCTGGAGCAGATCCAACCAGAGGAGCGTATCGCCATGTGCGGTACCAGACGCCACCGGCATCCAGTCCACAAACGCCGCCGTAATGGTAAGACGCCCGCCAAAATTGGCGTGGTTGGGGTAGAGTTTGAAATAGAGTCGGGTAAAGGGATCGAAACTGCGATTGGTCACCCAGAGATGCATCTTCCCAGAGAGCCGCTGCTCATCAGGATGGAGGGTCACCACAATACTGTAGCGATCCCACTGCTCTGGCTGGGCCACATCTGCACCAAAAGTGGGCAGCATTGCTGGCGACTGATCGGCGAACTCAGCGGGCAGTGTTGGTGTTGCCGCATCCGATGGTTGTTGTGCCATGGCTACGCCAACGTCACTGAAAAGAATATTTACAAACAGACACAATAAAAAAAGAAAAAAGAGTGAATGAACTACGAATTTCATTACATCGACTCCTGAAAGGTCTGCTGTACCACTAATAGTATAGTACCCGCACCCACGCTTGTCTACAGCATAGTTCTCATGCCGATGCATGCGCTAATGCGCTAGCGTTGCTTGCTTATGCGGTAGCCCTAAGCATAATGCGCATGAACGTAAGCCTCTGGCGGGCCTGCCGGCGGGGGTTCGGGGGCTTGGCCCAATACGTTTCAAATAAGACCTCACAGGTCTGCTCCTCTGCACTGGAACG
>RSAS01000450.1:0-2926 GCA_003934145.1 Candidatus Viridilinea halotolerans
CGTTGCAATGCGATTCCAGAAGGGGGCGCACACGTTTTCTGTCCGCCCTTAAAACCCCTGACCCCTGACCCCTAACACCTTGTCTGAGGCGAGGAGGTGGTGATGAAGCAAACGCTGGCGTTGCCCCGTCGTCAATGGCCGATTTTCCTGCTCGTGTTGGCCTATCTGCTGGCGGCGCTGGCGGCGTTGGCCCCGCCAACGCCGCTGCGCCTGCAGAAGCTCGCGCCAACGCAGCCGGAGCTTGCGTGGCCGCACGCAGGGCCGCGCACACCTGAGCAGGCATTGGCGGCGCTGGCGGCGCGCGGCCATGTGACGATTGATGCTGCGTTTGATCCGCTGAGTGGCGTGGCGCGCTTTGTGACGGCGCGCCACCCGGAGGCCCGTCTGCCCTATCAGCCGACGGCGGCTGAGGTGGGCAAGCCGGAGGCGCTGGCGCGCGGTTTTCTCGATCAGAACCGGGCGCTTTTTGGTTTGCAGAGCGCCGCTGAAGAGTTGAACCTGCTGCGCGTTGAGGCTGATCAGCAGCGCGGCTTTCGCCATCTGCGTTTTGCACAGAATTACTACGGCCTGCCGGTCTATGGGCGTCAACTCATGGTGCATCTCGACGCTGAGGATCGCGTGGTAGCGGTCAATGGCGCGTTTCAACCCGATCTGGCGGTGGCGACGACGCCAACCATTGCGCCTGAATTGGCCATGACGACGGCGCTGGCCGATCTGCGTGGCCAGCAACTGCTGCCCGCTGAGTTGATGCGTATTGAGATCCATCCGCTGCCCGAAGAGACACGCCTCGTCGTCTATGTGGATGCTGCGGGTCATGCCACGCTCACCTGGCAGGTAACGATTATGACGGCGAGTCCGTTGGGCCAGTGGAGCTATTTTATCAATGCGCGCCGCCCGGTGGTGGTGCATGCGATGGATGGCGTGATGCCGATTAAGCGCCGCCGCACCTTTACGGCCCAGAATGACACACGCATTCCGGGGCGGCTGCTGATTGACGAGGGCGAACGTTCACGCGATCCCATCGCCCAAGCGGCCCACGACGGCGCGGGTAAGGTGTATGACTACTTCTATGAGCGTTTTGGCCGCGATTCGCTCGATGATCGCGGCATGACCCTCGTCTCTACGGTCAATTTTGGCAGCGACCCCGATGATGCCGATAATGCCGCATGGGTGGGTGAGTACAATCAGATGATCTATGGCGATGGCGGGCGTATCTTTAAGCCCTTGCCCTATGCGCTGGATGTGATTGCCCATGAGTTTACGCATGGCGTGATTCAAATGACGTCGGATTTGATCTATGAACTGCAACCCGGCGCACTGAATGAGGCCTACGCCGACATCTTTGCCGTGATGGTTGATCGTTCCAACTGGCTAATCGGCGAAGATGTAATCAAATCGCCGCCCTACCCACGGCGCTACCTGCGCAGCCTCGAAGATCCCAACGCGGGCGGCCTCTACGATGCACGCAACCCGCTACGCGGCGTGGGCCAGCCCGCGACGATGGACGAGTATGCCAACCTGCCCAATACACGCCGCGCCGATAATGGCGGGGTGCATGTCAATAGCGGCATTCCCAACCATGCCCACTACCTGATCGCCCAGGCGATTGGGCGTGACAAGACTGAGCAGATCGCCTATCGCACGCTCACCCAATATCTCACGCCAACCTCCGATTTCCTCGACGCCGCCAACGCCAGCGCCCGCGCCGCCGCCGATCTCTACGGCAACGGAGTGGAACTGCAGGCGGTGCAACAAGCCTTCGCGGCGGTGGGCATCACGAGTGCAGCGGCCCCCGACGGCCCGCTAATCGATCCGGGCGATACGCCTGCGGGCGATCCGGTGCCGCCACAACCGCAAGCGCCGCTGCCCGCCGGTTGTAGCGAACTGATTGTCGCCGGCGGCTTTGAACAGGATACGGGCTGGACGGAAGTGGTGCGCGGCGATGTGCCGATCATTGACACCCAACTGCCGCGCAATGGGCGGCGCAGCGCATGGCTCGGTGGTACCGACCAAGAGCCGTTGCAGTATATTTTCCAAGATGTGCTTCTGCCCGCCAATGCGACACGCATCGAACTGCGTTACGCCCGCCTGATCCACGAAGAGCGTGTGGGGTTGTTGGGGGCGTTTGCCGGTGATGCCCAATTCTCAATCTTCTTTGCCACCAGCGACGGCGAAATTATGCAGAATCTGGAAGATCTGCCTTCGCACCTTGGCGACGATGCTTGGCACGAAGTGCGCCACGATGTCGCACGCCACGCCGGGCGCACAGTGCGCCTGATCTTCGCCTCAGAGAATCCACGCGGTAACATCTCGAGCATGTTTGTGGATGATGTCTCGCTCGTGGCCTGTACGACGGGCACGCCCGACGCGCCGAGTGCGCCAGCGGGCGATCTCGTGGCCATTCGCGGGCAAGCGGTTGATGCGAGTACGCGTCGCGGCATTGCGGGCGCACAGATCTACGTGATTCGCCCTGGACTCAGCGCTCGCGCCGCCGCCGCCGATGATCGCCTCACCGCCAGCGAAGTGCTGACGGAGGGCGTCAGCGACCGCGAAGGACTCTTCGCGACCGAAGCGCCCCTGCCGCGCGGCCAGAGCTACAGCGTCATCGTCATTGCCGCTGGCTACCGTCCCATCATCGCCGACGACGCGCTCAACATCGCCAGCGATGCGCGCAGCCCGTTCCGGGTTAATGTGGAGCTGCGGCGGGGCCGCTAGGGGATACGGGGAGAACCATGTTCTCCCCGTACCCCAGATGCGCGGCTGCGCCGACATGTGGGCCTGGGAGAACATGGTTCTCCCTGAGAACGTGAGCCAAGATGTGGGCCTGGGAGAACATGGTTCTCCCTGAGAACGTGAGCCAAGATGTGGGCATGGGAGAACATGGTTCTCCCTGAGAACGTGAGCCAAGATGTGGGCATGGGAGAAC
>RSAS01000450.1:3026-4287 GCA_003934145.1 Candidatus Viridilinea halotolerans
GATGTGGGCATGGGAGAACATGGTTCTCCCTGAGAACGTGAGCCAAGATGTGGGCCTGGGAGAACATGGTTCTCCCTGAGAACGTGAGCCAAATCCCATTTATGAAAAAAGACAAAGACATCACTTGCTGCATTTGTCACCAACGGCTCGATCCGCCCTACAACCTCTTGGGCGGACGCGCCTACTGTGATCACCACTACGCGGTGGTGAACCGGCCCCATCCCAGTTTCTGGCGCGCGGCGCTGCTTCAGTTGCTTGGCATGGCCCTACTGGCTGGCTTGGTAGCCTGGCTGGCGGAGACGTTCGTCGGGCCGCTTGCGGGAATGCCGCTGCTTGTGGCCAGCCTCCTGCTCGCTATTGTGCCCTCGGCCCTGTGGCTGATCTTTTTTTACCAACAAGATCGCCTCGAACCCGAGCCGACTCAGAAGGTCGCAGCGGTCTTCCTGCTTGCCGCGCTGCTCACCGACGTCTTGGGGCGGCGCATCGTCTACGACTGGTACCAGGTCAATCTCTGGGCACCAACGGATACACTGACCTCACTACTCGCCTCGATTCTGATCATCGCCGTCGCAGCCCAACTGATCATTTACGTCGCCATGCGCGTCCTCGTCTACGACAGTCCTGAGTTTGACGAACGTATGGACGGAATTATTTATGGCACGGTGGCAGGTCTCGGCGTGGCAACCGTCACCAATCTCCACTTTGTCCTCGGCAGCGGCGGCGTCGCGTTGGGGCCAGGCGTCATCCAGACCGTCACAACCGCCCTCGCGCAAGCCTCTTTTGGTGGCCTACAGGGCTGGTTCATGGCCGAAGCGCGCTTTGAACACAAGCCAGTCTGGTGGGTGCCATTGGGCTTCCTGATTGCCGTCGTGAGCAACGGCGTCTTCAGTTGGCTCATCGGCGAAGTGAGCGCTACCGGCCTCCAGGTAGAAGCGTGGCGCTCGCTGCTCTTCGGCATGCTCGTGGCGATCTTCGCCTTCCTGCTGCTCGCCGGGCTGATGCAGCGCAGCCATGCCGTCACGCTGCGGCGCTGAGTTTGAACGGGCCTCTTGACGCAAAGGGGCAAAGGCGCAAAGGTACATCGCTGACGGGCGGGGCGCGGGGGCATGGCCCCCGCAGCAACTCCCTTCCGCTGGGGGCGCGGGGGCATGGCCCCCGCCGCAGCTCCCTTCCGCTGGGGGTGCGGGGGCATGGCCCCCGCAGCAACTCCCTTCCGCTGGGGGTTTAAGGGCGGACAGAACATTCGCTCGGCAAGTCACGG
>RSAS01000201.1 GCA_003934145.1 Candidatus Viridilinea halotolerans
AATCACATGCCTCTACGATAGCCTCAACTATCTTACCGAGCCAGACGATCTCAGCCAGGTTTTTTGCGCAGCGGCCCGCCTGCTCGCTCCGGGCGGGCAGTTGATCTTTGATCTCAATACTAGCTATGAGTACATGCGCTGGGACGAGTGCGACCAAGTGGTCTATGATGCGCATGGCCTCCTCGTCTACAATCGCTTGAGTTACGACCAGAGCACGCAACTCGCCCGTGGTCACATCGTCTGGTTCAACTACGACGGGCAGTGTTGGTGGCGCGACGAAGAGGTACACTTGCAACGCGCATGGCATGAGACGGCGATCACAAGCGCGTTAGCGCGTGCTGGACTTACCCTCTTGGCGCGGCGCACCCCCACCTGGGCGCCTGCTGCCCCTGATGCGACCCGGGTTGTGTATATCGTGTGGTCACCCGTGTAGGGCCGAAGCATGCGCCTTTGGCTCAGTGGCAACCACAAGCACATTGGGGGGCGCATGCTTCGGCCCTACAAGGTTCTGCAAAAATGTACGCCACACCCTACGTTAAATGCGCATGAACCCATGCCCCGCGCCCAAACCTCCGCCGAAAGACAGGATGACACTCTAAGACAAGGTTTGTAGGAACTTTACCGTTTAGCGCCATGCATCGCTTTCTGATGCGCTCCGACTGGCACCTGAAACCTTGTCTAAAAGATCTCGCTCACCAGAATGGTCTGTTCACGATCGGGGCCAATCGAGACAATGCCGAGGCGGGCACCGACAAGTTGGCAGAGACGGGCGATGTAGGCTTGGGCGCGTTCGGGCAGATCTTGGAAGCGGCGGGCGCTGCTGGTAGGACTCATCCAGCCGGGCATCTCTTCGTAGATCGGTTCGACGTGGCTGAGCACGGCGACGGTGGCGGGCGGGTATTCCAATTCGGCTTCGTGGAGGCGATAGCCGACGCAGATCTTGATCTTGGGCATGGTGTCGAGCACATCGAGCTTGGTGATAGCCAGGGTGTCGATGCCGTTGACCTGCACTGCATAGCGCGCCATGACCGCATCGAACCAGCCGACACGCCGCAGACGGCCTGTGGTGGTGCCAATTTCGGCCCAAGCGGTGCCGATCTGGCGCAGAATGTCGGCCTCGCCGCCTTCACCGAGTTCGGTGGGGAAGGGCCCTTCGCCAACGCGAGTGGCGTAGGCTTTGAAGACGCCAAGCACCGAATTGAGCGCCGTCGGCGCGATACCAGCCCCCTGGCAAGCCCCGGCGGCTCCCGGCGGCGATGAGGTAACAAAGGGGTAGGTGCCGTGATCCACGTCGAGCAGGAAGCCTTGCGCCCCCTCGAGCAGCACCGGAACCTCCTTGTCCATCGCCCGGTAGATGATGGGGTGGACGTTGGTAATATGCTCGGCGAGTTGATGGCCCAACTCCAGATAGCGCAGATAGGTGTCGTGCAGCGAGAGCGGGCGCGCATTGTAGAGACGCGTCAGGATGCGATTCTTCTCTTCGAGGACATCACGTAAACGGGTAAGCAGCGTCTCTTCGTGGAGTAGATCGGCCATACGGATGCCAGTACGACTCATTTTATCGGCATAAGCCGGGCCAATGCCGCGCCCGGTGGTGCCGATCTTGCCTTCGCCGCGGGCATCCTCTTGGAATTGATCGAGCATTATATGGTAGGGCATGATCACATGCGCCCGATCACTGATGAAAAGTTTGGTGGTATCAATGCCACGGTCTGCGAGATCTTTGATCTCTTGAATGAGCACTTCGGGGTTAATCACCACGCCCGGGCCAATCACATTGACCGTTGCCGGATCAAAGATCCCCGAAGGGACGAGGTGCAACTTAAAGGTTCCAAGGTGGTTCACGACCGTATGGCCTGCATTATTACCGCCACCGTAGCGTACAACGAGGCGCGCTTGGGTGGCCAACAGGTCAACCAAATGGCCTTTTCCTTCATCGCCCCATTGGGCTCCGATTAGTGCGACGACCGCCATGGGCGTGTCCTTTCGTTTACAGCGCTTGGCGCAACGTATCGATCATTTCGTCCACATGGCGCGGCTCGATAATGAGTGGCGGCAGGAGACGTACCACATCTTCGCCCGACGTGGCGACCAACAACCCGCGTTCCAGCGCGGCTTTGCTTACGGCTGCTGCCGATCCGCTGATCTGGAAGCCACGCATGAGGCCACGCCCGCGTAGCTCTTTGATCGTATCGGAGCGTTCGGCCAGCAGATCCATGAGGGCTTCGTCGAGGTAACTAGCAACGGAGCGCACCTGTTCAAGGAAAACGGGCTGATTGATGCGCTGCAATACGGTTGCCGCCACCGCCGTGACCAGCGGGCCACCGCCGAAGGTGGTGCCGTGATCGCCAACCTGAATACATTCGGCCACCGCTTGGCTCATCAACACAGCGCCGATGGGCAGACCGGCAGCCAGCGGCTTGGCGACGACCATGATGTCGGGGCGCACATCCAGCGGTTCGTGGGCCCAGAGCGTGCCAGTGCGCCCCATACCACACTGGATCTCATCGAAGATAAGTAGCGCCCCGTAGCGGTCGCAAAGAGTACGCGCCGCCTGCAAAAATTCCGAGGTAGCGACACGCAGCCCGCCTTCGCCCTGGACAGGTTCGAGAATGACGGCACAGACATCATCGCCCATGGTAGCCTCAAGTGAGGCAACATCGTTAAACTGCGCAAAGCGGGCACCGGGCATCACGGGCATGAAGGGTTCGCGGTACTTTTCGCGGGCGGTAACGGCCAGCGCGCCCATGGTGCGCCCGTGGAAGGCGCCATCAAACGCGACAAAGCTGGTGGCAGATGAGCCAGTTTGGGCGCGAGCGTAGCGACGGGCAAACTTGAGCGCCGCCTCGATCACCTCGGCTCCGCTATTGGCAAAAAAGACCTTGGCAAACGCCGGGCTACTGGTAACCAGCAGGTGCGCCAAGTTGCTCGCATGGGCGTTGTGGTAGAGATTAGAGATGTGAATCAATTGCGCGGCCTGCTCCGTAATGACCTTGGTAATTTCTGGATCACCATAGCCCAACGCATTGACCGCGATACCACTAGCAAAATCGAGATAGCAGCGCCCTTCGCTATCAAAAAGGTAAACGCCCTCGCCCCGTTCGATAACGACAGCAGGCTTAGCGTAGGTAGGCAGAATATAGGCTTGGGCCGCTTCAATCGTCTTGGTCGTGGGTGTCTCTGGCATAAGCGACTCCTTTTGCTTGGGGCACAACCGGGGTTGTGCGTTCCTTTATGGGGCAAGCCCCATCCCAGTGGGGAGGTGTGGAGGGCTACGCCCTCCACACCTCCCCACTGGGATGGGAGGATTGCGGGGGCCATGCCCCCGCACCCCCGGCAAGGGGGTGCGGGGGAACATGGTTCCCCCGTTTCGTCAAGGGGGCGGCGCCGCCGCGTCACCCCCGGCAAGGGGGTGCGGGGGAACATGGTTCCCCCGTTTCGTCAAGGGGGCGGCGCCGCCGCGTCACCCCCGGCAAGGGGGTGCGGGGGAACATGGTTCCCCCGTAAACTTAAAGAGATTATAACACTTCGCTGCTAGGCAGCAGTGGCATGGCATGAAGTGGTATAATGGCCCTCCGAAGCCGCCATGGGGCGGTAGACAAGGAAGCTTGGCTGTGACCTACATGTTCGCCCTCAAGCCAAGGGCCCCCGCGTTGACTCGGACACAGCGGATGGTGCTGCGCGTTGACGGCGAGCGCATTGCTGATGTTGAGTATCGCCCCGATATAGATGAGCATGCGTCGTTTGACCAAGTAGGGCGCATGGGGGCGGAACGGCTGGTCGCCACTGCGGCGGGGCTCTGTCCGAGTTGCGGTGTGGCCCACGCCCTCGCGCTCTGTCAGGCGATTGAGGCCTTGACTAGCGTTGAGCTGCCGCCCCGTGCGGCGCTCTTGCGCACCCTCATTGCCGAGTTGGAACGCGCTGCTTCCCACCTGACCACAGTGGGCGATCTGTTTGCGGCACTGGGGTTGCCCGCAGCGAGTGGCGTTTTTGCGCACCATAGTCAGCTTTTGCGTGAAACGCTAGAGAATGTAGCAGGGAAACCCGCTGGCACCCTGCTGATTCCTGGTGGTCTCGCGCAGGATCTCGCGCTTACCGCGCTAGATGTCCCGGCTGCCATCGCACGCCAATCGTTGGGGGCGCTCTTTGCGCTCACTGATCGTTTGCTCAGCGGGCGCGGCCTCTTGGCACGCACGATGGAAGTAGGGGCGATCAGTACGAGTGCGGCAGAACAGTTTATGCTCAGCGGCCCACTGGCCCGCGCAGCGGGGCTGCGTGCTGATCTGCGCATTGACGCGCCCTATGCCGCGTATCAGACCATGCCGCCAGGCTTGGTGGTGCAGGAGGGGGGCGATGTCTATGCGCGGCTGTTGGTACTGCTGCTTGAGGCCCTGGAGAGTTTGAAGTTGGTTGAGCTAGCGGCAAATAATCCGCCCGGCGGCCCGATTGCCAGCCCCTTGCCTACCAAGCTGCCCAATGGCATCGGGATGAGCGGGGTGGAAGCACCACGCGGGCCACTGCGCTACCGGGTGGAGGCGAGCGATGGGCGGATTAGTGCGATCAGCATCCAAGTTGCGCCGCAACTGGATCGGTTACTCGCCCGCACGCTGCTTACCAATAGTTGTGTGGATGATGTAGCGCTGATTCTGCTTTCGACCGATCCGTGTGACGCCTGTTTGGGAACGGCGAGTGCGTCGTCGCCTTAAACGTTTGTAGAGTTTTCGAGGGCCATGCCCCCAATCCCCCTGCGCGGGGCACGCTTCGGGGGCCAGGCCTCCAATCCCCGCCCGACACGGGGACATTCTTCGGGGGCATTGCCCCCAATCCCCCATCATATGGGGTTCGGGGGCAATGCCCCCGAACATCTTTTTTTATGGTGTATTGACGGCGTAGCCACCAATACACCATAAAAAAAGAGGAAAACGCGCAACTATGATCTACCCTGCACTTATGGTTCTGCTCAGCGCGGCGGCGCTCTGTTTTGGCTTAGGGCGCCTGGTCGCGACGCGCCTTTTGGGTTTGGGCGCAGCGCTGGCGGCGTTACTGGCGGCACTGTTGAGCGGGCGTGAGGCACCGCTACAGCCTGCATATGTGCTGCTTGAGCTCCACCAACTCAGTCTGCACCTAACGCCCCAGTTGGCGACGAGTGAGCGGGTGCTGGCGCTGGTAACGCTGGGTGGTGGGAGTGCGGCGCTCTTGGCGCTTGCGGGCGCAGTAGCGCCAACGGTGCGCGGCTTTGGTGCCCTCTTCGCTTGGGCTTTGTTGAGCTTAGCCGCCGCGCTGTTCAGTTTGGGAACTGATCCGCTCTCGCTGGCCCAACCTGTCGCTTGGGCGCTGTTGGCCATCACCGGCTATGGGGCGCTGCGGTCGAGTGGAACGCTGAAGACGGAAACGAGCGCACCGCTTGGCCTCAGTGTGGGCCTCTTGGCGAGCCTGTTGCTGGCGGGCGGGTTGCTGGCGAGTAGCCCGCAGGTGGTTGCCGAGCAACTCAGTTTAGGACCAGCCGCGCTGTTGGGCTTCGTCGCGGCGCTGCTGCTGGCGGGCGGCCCCCCTTTGGCGCTGGCGCGGCGCGAGGCGGAAGATGCACCTGCGGCGCTTGGCGCACTGATCTACGGCGTGGCGGCGCCTGCCGCCGCGTTGGCGTGGTTGCTACGCAGCGTGCCGCTGCTGCCCGAACTGCCCAGCGCGTGGAGCAATGGCCTCGGGCTGGTTGGCAGCCTGGGCTTCTTGGCTTGTGGCGCGGCAGCCTTGGGCAGCCCACAGTTGCGGGTGCTGCTCAGTTGGGTGGGGGCCGGCCAAGTGGCGTTGGTGGTGGCGGCGCTGAGCGTACCTGGGCCGCTGGCGGCGTTAGCTGGCCCTGGCATACTTGTCGGCATGCTGCTCGCTGGCGTCGCGGCGGCAGTGGCGGTGGCCCGCTTCGAACAGACGACCGGCAGCGACAACTATACCACCGGGACGGGTGGTGGCCATGCGCTTACCGGCGCCCTCTGGGCCTTTGGCGCCCTCGCCCTGCTGGGCCTGCCGCCGCTTTGGGGCTTCTGGCCGCGTTTGTGGCTGCTGGAGGCGCTGCTGGCCGCACGGCCATGGATGCTTGCGCCGCTCATGGCCGGTTTCGTACTGACCAGCCTAGCCCTGTTGGCCCCCTTGGGTCGCTTGTGGGCCAGCCAGCAGGAGGGCAGCCCCGCCCTCACCACGAGTTGGGCTGCGCTGGGTGCCGCGCTCTTCGTCGGCTTGCCCCTGTTGGGCTTGGGCGTGAGACCAACCCTCGTTTGGGATCACTGGTTGCAGCACGTCACTGCGGCCCCAGACGTTTTTCCGCTGGCAATGAACAACTATACGGCAGGCCTGTTGGCCGGTGTCTTCTTGCTTCTTGCGGGGATCACGCTCATTCGCGCCCGCCCGGAGCGCACGGTACAACTCGACCCCGATGAGCACCTAGTGACGCTGAGCCCGGCGGCGCTCGGTGCGGCGCTACGCCCGCTGGCGGGGCTTAGCGATCTGCGCGAACTACTCAACCGCCTGTGGCATTGGCTCACCCAACTGAGCGAATGGCTGCGGCTCCTGATGAGCCTGATGGAGCAGCGCTACTACCTATTGGGGGTGCTGGGGGCGCTCATTACGATTATGCTGCTGATGGCACAGTGAAATTTTGGGCCATGCCCCCAACCCCCCGCCGAACGGCGGGAGGATGCACGGGAACTAGGTTCCCGCACACACCCTATCCGCCCCGCCGAACGGCGGGAGGATGCGCGGGAACCAGGTTCCTGCACACACCCTATCCGCCCCGCCGAACGGCGGGAGGATGCGCGGGAACCTGGTTCCCGCGCGCACCCTATCAAGCATCCGTAGCCACGCATAAACACCAGAGGTGACGTACATATGGCAATCAACTGGTTTCTCTTGGTGCTTGGCATTAGCGCAGCGATCATGCTGCTCTTTCGTGATTGGCGGGTGACGATGCCGGCGCTGCTGGTGAATTATCTGGCGTTGGCTCTCTTTTTGGCGGAACAACAGTTCATTACGCCCGATTTGAATCTGTTTGGTTTTATGGTTAGCACCCTGGTGGTAGTGAAGCTGCTTACCGGCATCGCCGTGACGCTTATTTTGGCGCTTACCGCCTTGACCTTTTCGCGCGAATATGGCCTTGAGAGTCTGGATGAGTTTGGCTTGTCCGAGTTGCGCCGCGCTGCCCGGGCCGCTCAACGCCAGCAAACGACGCAACCATTCCGTTGGGGCGATTATGTTTTGCCCTTCTGGGCGGGCGTGTTGGCGCTGCTCGCCAGCCTGAGTTTGCCCCGTATCTACCCAATTGCGCCTTCGGAGGCGAGTGATTTTGCCTGGTATTGGCTGGGGTTGACCGGCATCCTGACGATTGCTACAGCGAGCGATCTGCTTAAGATTGGTTTGGGCTTGCTGCTCTGTGCTAGTGCGATTGATCTGGTCTATACTGCGGTGGTGAGCACCCCCGGCGGCAGTGGGCTGAATGTGATGCCGCTGGGCCTGTTGAGTGTGTTTAATATCCTCCTGGCGCTGGCGATTGCCTATCTGAGCGGTCTGCTCTATGGGCGGCTCAAAACGCTTGAGTTGGGTGAGTTGTATCGGCGGTGAGGCGAGAGGCGAAGAGGCGAAGAGGCGGGATGCGCGATCTCTAGGTCATGCATCTGGAAGGGGAGGGGCTAGGGGAGGGCGAAGCCCTCTCCTAAAATCCCATCCACCATATCTGAAGAACTATAGCTCCTTGGCTAAACAAATATGCTGTATCTCTTGTTAATCTTTTTTCCTGTCACGATGGCGGCCAGCACCTTTATTCTGCGACGCAATTCGGGCTTGGTGCTTGCGGCGGCACTGGGGACGGTGTTGACCCAAATGCTGCTGGCGGTACAAATCCCGCTGGATGATCCCGTCCGTTTTCTGGGGATCACGTTGATACTGACAGCATTGAACCAGGTCTTCCTCTTTGTCTTTTTGGCCATCGGCGCCTTTGCTTTTGTAGCCGCTTGGAATCTGCCGCATGGCGCGAATTTTGTGCCGGTTGCGTTATTAACGCTAGGGCAGGTGTGTACCATTCTGCTGCTGCAAGACCCCTTTATTACAACGTTGCTTTTGGCCTTGAGTGGTTTGACGGTCGTGTTAGCAATTGTGGATCTTCCGGTAGGTGTAAGTGCCTTAGTGGGAACGCGGGCGATTGCCGCTGCACTCAAGTATCTGGTCTTGATGGTGGTAGCGATGATGCTAATGTATATCGCCTTTGTGCTGACCGACATCTTTCGTCCGGGCGAATTTCTGGATCGTGTTTCGCCTGCGCGCTTTATTTTGGCGTTGCTGACGGTAAGTTTTGCCCTACGCTTGGCAATAGTTCCTTTCCATACGTGGCTCACCGATCTGGTAGATTATGCCGAACCCTTGGTCGCAGCGTTTATTATTACCTTGTTGAATACGACAAGTCTGGTGGTCTTGATTCTGGTCTTTCAGAACTTTCCGGTGCTGCTCTTCGAGAGTGTCGAGATACTCTGGTTGATGCGCCTTGGGGCGCTGATCAGCGTGGTGGCGACGGGCTTGCTCGTGATCGCCCCAGCAACACTGCGGCGCACCGTGGCCTACTTGGTACTCTACAATTGCGGAATGGTCTTTTATGGCTTGGTGGCGCTCTCGCCAGTGGGCCTTGCCGGGGCGATCTTTGGAGCTTTGAACCAGACTCTGGCGGTGATGCTGCTCTTTGTCAGTTTGGCGCTGCTGGAGCGACCCGACGGACGGGCGCCGGGGGTGGTACGGCGCGACCTGCTGCGGCGTTGGCCGGTGGCAGGGGCGGGGTTGCTGGTGAGTTGTTTGGCGCTCTTGGGCCTGCCGCCGCTCAATGGGGCGCTGAGCCACATGCTGATCTACCAAGCCGCCGCAGCCCATGGCTGGATCGAGTTGCTAGCCCTTGTGCTGGGTACGTGCTTGGCGGGTTTGGGTTTGGCGCGCATGGCCACCGAACGCCTCCTCGGCCCGAGCGAAGACATGGAAGTAGCGGAGCCGCTGCTGCTCGGCGAGACGGAGTTGGATCGTCCGGCGGTGCGCAAGCTCGCGCCTGAGCCGCGCAGCACGGCCATCTTGACGATCATGCTGCTGCTGCTTTGTCTAGGAATTGGCATCTATCCACAGCCGATCTTGGCGACGATTGATCAGGCGATTCAGAATTTGGCCTTTATTCGGGTGCTTTAGGTGTTAGACAAGGTTCGTAACCAAGTTACGCTTTTTGCCGCTGCCGCGGCGGGGGCGCGGGGGCCAGGCCCCCGCAAAACCCCCATTCCGATGGGGTGGATGCGGAGGGGACAGGCCCTCCACACCTCTCGTCAAACGGTAAAGTACATTGCCGCGCAGCGAAACCATGTCTTATGGGGGCTTCGCCCCAAGTCCTCTTTTTTTCTTTCATTTTGGCGGCTTCGCCGCCAAAATGAAAGAAAAAAAGTTCTTCGGGGGAGGCTGTGCCTCCCCCGAACCCCCGCCGCAAGGCGTCAGGGGCACAGCCCCAACTTCCATGGGGGAGGCTGCGCCTCCCCCGAACCCCCGCCGCAAGGCGTCAGGATCTGCGCCCCCCCGCAGGGGATGTTTTGAGGCGTAGCCCCCAACTCCATTTTTTGGTATGTTATGGCGGCTTCGCCGCCATAACATACCAAAAAAGAAGACATGAGGCGTCATTTGATGATCATAGTAGCTACGCTGCTCTATCCCGGGTTGCTCACCGCGCTGGCGGCGGGTCTGCTCTATCGTTGGTTGTTGCGGCGGCAGGTGGGTGCGCGGCCTGCGGCGGGGGCGTTGCGCTCACGCGAGGGGGTAGCGACGGCGTTGGGGGTGGCGTTGGCGGGCGGCGGTTTGGCGCTCCTGCCCTGGCCCTTCCATCCTGCAACGCCAACCGTGGCTTGGCTCTGGGCTTGGGCGGCCTTTGAGTTGGCCTTTTTGCTGCCGTTATTGCCCGCGCTCATGGCTGGCGCACCAGCGGTGGCGCGGGCCGCGATCCGCGAAGCCCAATTGGGAACCCTCGCTCGGGCGTTGCTCTGGGCAGCCTTGGCGAGCGCGCTGATCCTCCATACCCGTTGGGATGGCCTGGCGCTGATTGTTCACCTGCTGAGCCTTGTCGCGGCCTTGGCAGCCTTTCCCGCTGCCGTCGGCTGGGGGATCTTTGGCCATGAGGAATGGATGACGCCCGGCGGTAGTGCGGCGGGGCTGACGCAGGCGGGCCAGCATCTTGCGGCCTGGGGGTACGACCTGCGGGCGGGCGCGTTGTTGGCGGCGCTGTTGGTGGCAACACTGCCTGTGGGTACGCTCCCACCGCTCGTCGCGTTCGCGCTGCTGCTCGTCGGTTTTATCCTGACGAGCCTGTTATTGCGCGAGTTCACTGGGCGCACGCCCCGGCTGAACCTGCCGGGTGCGCTTCGTTTTTGCCTGTTCGTGCCGCTCCCGCTCACGGTTGGGGCCACGCTGGCGCTGGCCTTTGCCGTGAGGTAGCGCCATGTGCTAAGACCTCACAGGTCTGCTCTGCCGCATTAAAGACCTGTGAGGTCTCTGCTCGTCCTTATCTGAAAGGCATGGGATCATGATCGCCATCCACGATCTCCACAAACGCTATGGCGATCTCGTTGTGCTATGTGGGCTGAGCCTGCGTGTGGCAGATGGTGAAATTTATGGCCTGTTGGGGCCAAATGGCGCCGGCAAATCTACGCTGCTACACCTGATGTTGGGCTTTCTGCGCCCCGACCAGGGTACGATTCACCTGCTTGGGAGTGACAACCTTGAGCAGATGCGTCAGCGCATTGGCTACATCCCCGAGCGCCAACGCTACCACACCCACTACAGCGCCCGTGAGTACCTACGCTTTCTGGGCCAGTTTAGCGGCATGGGCGGCGCTGAATTGCACGATCGTGTGGATCACGAACTGATCACGGTGGGCCTTGGCGATGTGGCCGACCGCAAGTTGGGAACTTTCTCGAAGGGCATGCTGCAACGTTTTGGCGTGGCCCAGGCGCTCTTGGGCGATCCCGACCTGTTGCTGATCGACGAGCCCACGAGCGGGCTTGATCCGAGTGGCCGCCGTGCCTTCGTCGAATTGCTGAAACAGGTGCGCCGTCGCGGTCACACTATTCTGCTCTGCACGCACCACTTCCACGAAGTTGAGTTGCTCTGCGATCGGGTGGGGATGCTGGTTGGCGGACGGATTACGTTTGAAGGGGATGTGCAGAAGTTGCGTAGCGTCGCCAAGAGCCTGCAAATCCAGACGGCAGAGTTGAACACAACGCTGCAAACACAACTCACGACCCTAGAACCAAGCATCACCTGTGATAATCAAACTATTTTTATTAAAGAAAACAGTGCTGCATTGCAAGCCCTGGTGTTGCGTACACTCTTGGACGCAGACGTGCCGATCCTCCAACTGGAGCCACTGGAGCGACCATTGGAGCATCTCTACCGTCAGGCAGTGCGCGAGGAGAGGCGAGGAGAGGCAGAGGCGGAGAGGCGAGGCGGTGAGGAGGCAGAGACGCGGAGACGCGGAGACACGGAGACGCGGAGAGGTGAGAATGCGGGATGGCGAAGCGAGACGGCGGGGAGGCGAGGTGATGAGGAGGCAGAGCGGCGAAGCAACGAGGATGCGGAGCGGTGGAGTGAAGATGCGAGACGGCGGGAAGGCGAGGATCGCGTCGCCTCAACCCGCAATGCAGCGCCCATAGAGTCAACGCCCCTCGTTGAGCATCCAGCGCCCTCGATCATTCCCCCCGCACCGTGGGCCAAACCCAAAGCGCCAGAGACTGTGGCGCGGGGCGAGGGCGATACGCTGCTCAACCAACTTCTGGGGCAGGGGGAAGGCAAGAGCCAAGGAACAGAGGAACAGGAGAACAGGGGAACAACAGAACAGGGGAACAACAGAACAGGAGAACAGGGCAACTAAGGGAAACGAAAGCTTGTAAGCATCCCAGCAGCCTGTCATGCTGAGCGCAGCGAAGCATCTCTTGTGGTCACCACGAGAGACCCTTCGCTGCGCTCAGGGTGACAGGAACCGCGTGACAGCGTTACTTTTGCGCTACTGCGTTTCTCCCGTTCGTAGTAGGGGTTTTAGCCCCGTTATCAAGCTCATCCGGGGCTAAAGCCCCTACTACGAACGGCAAAGTCGAAGAGTTCTTTTGAAACCATCTCTAAGAAACACTCGCCACTGGTCACTGGTCACTCATCACTCGTCACTGGTATAAACCTATGGGTCTTTTGCGTTTTACATGGTTCACCCTACTCGAATACCTACGCTCTGGACGGGTGGTGCTGGAGATCATCGCGCTGATTTTGGTCTATGCCATCTTCTTCCGGCGGCCTATGGCGAGCGATTACTTCTTCAGTGTGCTGGGCATTTTTACGCCGGTGCTGACGCTCTACACGATGTCAACGCTGATCAGCCTTGGCGATCGTCCGCAGAGCTATGTCTTGCTGGCGCGGGGGCTAGGGCGCACCACGTTTTTACTCGGCCTCTTCCTCAGCGCCTGCGCGGTGATTGCAGGGACATACGGGGCGCTCTCGTTGCTCGTGGTGGTCTTGAATCCTCCGTCCGATCTTACAATCATTGACTGGATGCTAGGGACACTGCCACTCTGGTTAAACATTGGCCTCTTAGCGGCACTCTTACTGATGCTCTCGCCGCTTGTCTTTACGACAAGTTGGCGGCTGTTTGTTCTGGGCCTGATTGCCTTGGCCTTTTCGAGCAACTTCATCGGGGGGCAGTTGATGCAGAGCATCCCGGAGTTGCTGCAACTGGTGCTACGGGCGACACAGGCCATCCTCGGCGGGCCGTTGGTGCCCGCCTTTTACGGCTTCCAGTTGGCGGTCACCCGCGATTATGGGAACTCCACGGCGTTAGCCAACATCTTCGCCCAGGCATCGTTGCTCATGGCGCTATTGGGCTTGGCGCTCTACGCCTTTGCACGGCGCGATCTCATCTTTAGTAGCCAGTAGGGCGCGTTGGCGTTGGGCAAAGAGTGGGGCGTAGCCGCCCTCGCCGGCGGGGGTTCGGGGGAGGCGAAGCCTCCCCCGAAAAATCCATGGTTGTGCCGTGTTGGCGGCGCAGCCGCCAACACGGCACAACATGGGCAGGCTCAATAAACTTCGGCATTGCCCCCGAACGTGAGAACTTGGGGCAAACTGCGGGCATGTTCGATCCACGTGGTGACCACCCGCGCCGACGGGAGGCGCTTGAGCAGGCTGAGTTCTTGGTTGGCCTGTTGGAGTTGAGGCAAGAGATCTTCGGGGCTACGGAAGGCCAGATCGGGCACCGTCGTCACCCCGGCGGCGTTCAGCAGTTTGGCGCTATTCCAAGCAATGCCATCCACGCGGGCGAGATCGAGGATGTAGAGGGCGGTCAAGAGGTGTACATGATCGATGCCCGCCTCGGCGCAGAGCGCCTCGCGCCCCTCATGGCTGGCCCCGCGCTGCAAGAGCGCATGGTTGTCGTTGATCCCCAACGCGATAAGCTTGTCCACCAAAGCGGCATCAAGCGTTGTAATCAAACGTAGCTTCGTCGTTGCCCCACTGAGCTTGATCGGTTCCTCGTCTTGGGTTGCATCGGTGGTCATGGATGGCCCTTTCTGCTGGTGTTAGGAAGTTTTGCGGTGCTAATTATACCATTGGTAAGCGTATGGGGGCGGCTACGCCGCCCCCATACGCTTGAAGTTTAGGGCGGTAGCCCTAAAACCCCCTGGGGTTTGGGTGTGACTAAAATGTGTAGGGCTGCGCCCCACACCCCGCCGGACAGGGGGAAATGCGGGGGAACCTGGTTCCCCCGCCCCCCCTTCCTACACGTTTTGGTTACACCCCTGGGGTTTTGGCGCCTGCGGCCCCCACGGAGGCTTACGTTCATGCGTATGCGCAGCCGCCCTCGCGCCCCCCACCGGATGCGTTACGCGAGAACGTGGTTGCACAAATGGTATACTGCGTCACAACGCCTTGAAAATACGTAGGATAGACTACTATGCGCCGCTTGCTTTTGCTGCTTTTGGTTGTGCTGATGGGCGGCTGTGCGCTGCCGTGGGCGAGTGAGCCAACGCCGACGTTAGCGCCGACGCCGACAGTGGTGCCGACGGCGACGCCGCTGCCGAGTCTGAGTGAGACGCTGGCGGTAGAAGAACTTGGCTTTACGGTTAGTCTGCCGTCGGGGTGGGCGCATCGCTTGCAAGCCGAATTGCTCATGATCGCGCCGACGGAGACGGATCTGCAATTGGATGTGCCTGGGGATGGTCTGGTGTTGCTAATTGATGCGACCCCCTTGTCTTCATTGGTGGCGCAGTTGGGTGCAGAGGCGGCAAGTGATCCGCAAGCGTTTCTTGCGCTGAGTAGAGCTCCGATAGAGGCAGCTAACTATGTGTTGAGCGCAACGACAACGCTGACGCAGGATGGTCACAATGGCCTTGTGGCCGACCTGAGTGGGCCGCAGATTGGTGGACGCCTTGCGATCATTTTGGGGCCAGAAATGGCGCTGCGGGTGCTTGGCCAGGCGAGTGCGGAGGCTTGGGAGGGCCAGGCGGAGCTTTACGATGCGTTGTTGGCGAGTCTGCGATTTATGCCGTTGCCTGCCCCTACACCCACGCCCACGCCGGTGCAGCAGGCATCCCAGCCGCTGGTCGTGGATGCCGGGCCACCCGGTTTCGTGTTGCGCCTGGGGGGGCGGGCAGGCCCGCCCGATGGACGTTTTGTCGCCGCCCGTGGCTTGGCCGTCGCGCCCGATGGCACGCTCTACCTCGCCGAGAGCCGTCGCGGGGTGTGGGTCTTTGCGCCCGATGGCACTTTCCTCAAGAGCTTCGGGGGCGATGAGGTACTGGATGCCTACGATGTGGCGCTGGCCCCCGACGGCGAGGTTTTTGTGGCCGATTTTGGGCGTAACGCGATTGCTCATTTTAGTGCTGATGGTGAATTTATCGACCGTTGGGGTAGCACCGGCGATGGTCTCGCGCAGTTTGGCCTCACCTCGCCACAGCGCATCGCGCTTGGCCCCGATGGGAGCATCTACGCCCTGGATACTCGTCCGGGCAGTGAGAGTGGACGCTTGGTGAGTAGTGTGGTGCGCTTTAGCCGCGATGGCGAGTTGCTAGAGCGCATCACGCTACCCGAAGAGGTTGCACCCACCGACATTGTGGTTGCGCCCGATGGCAGTATCTTCCTGGCCAAAACTCTGGACGGGGCGATCAAGTTAGCCCCCGACGGGACGGAATTGGCGCGCTTTGGCGATCCCATTGCGCCCCAGGCGCTCGCGGCGGCGGCGCTCGATCTGGATTCACAGGGCAATATCTATTTGGCCACCTACAGTGCCGGGATCGTGAAACTCAACGCCAACGGGCAGGTGGTGGCGAGCGGTGGCGCCGCTACGATCCCCGGGGCACTACCCGCCCCCGGCGAGTTTAACTTGCCCAACGGGATTGTGGTCGCGCCGGGCGGTATCGTCTGGGTGAGCGACAACAGCGGCGAATATAGCGCGGTGACGGCGTTGCGCCTGCAAGCGTCAGCAAATGGGGGGGCGGAGAATGGGGCGGAGGCGGAGGCGGAGGATGGGGAGGCGGAGGATGCAACGCCGAGCCCCACGCCGACCATCGTCGCCGCGACGTTGGTGCGCCAGTGGGCGCGTGAAGCGAATGCGTCCAGTTTCTACGCCCCCGACTATGCGCCGAGCCAAGCGACAGGTGCGCCCGATGTGGAGGGCTGTCAGGACAGCACGAATGCCTGGGCGGCAGCGGAACCTAACAGCCTGGAGATTCTGGAACTACGCTACGCGACACCCGTTTTTGCGGTGGGTGTGGTGGTGCATCAGAGCTACAATCCGGGCTTTATCAGCAAGATCGAACTCTTTGACGAACGCGGCACGGTAAGCGAAGTCTACAGCGCCGAGCCACAACGCAGCGAGCAATGCCCCGTCGCACTAGAGGTCAACTTCGCGCAGACGCTGAACCGCATCGTCGCCGTGCGCCTCACGGTTGACCAGCGCCCAGGGGCCAACTGGAGCGAGATTGATGCAGTGGAGTTGGTGGGGGTGCCGTAGAGGGGGTTGTGGTACAATCGCTCGTGTATCCTCATCTAAGGTATTATACTTCTCACCCATATGATGCAACCAATGCAGACAACGACGATTGGGCGGTGGTGCGAGCGGCTTGCCGAGGCGTGTTGGCTTTTGGCGTTGACGATCATTCCACTCTATTTCAACCTCTATTCGGCGCGCCATTTCGAGCCGGATAAGGCGATCATGTTACGTTCGCTGGCGCTGGTGGCGGTGGCGGCGGTGGTGATTCGCGCCCTGGATCAGTTGGCGGTACGCGGTGAGCCTCAGGCGAGCCCGCCTGATCCCGCTGCGCCCGCGCCGCCGAACCGGTGGCGGCAGGTGTTGCGGGTGCCGTTGCTCATCCCGACGCTGCTCTATGTTGGCGTCTTTTTCTTCACCACGTTCACCTCGGTGGTGCCGGGGGTGAGTTTTTGGGGTTCCTACCAGCGTATGCAGGGAACCTATACCAACATCTCCTATATTATGTTGGCCGTCGCGGTGGTGGCGGTGGTGCAACGGCGCGAACAAATCGAGCGCATCATTACGGTGACGATGCTCACTGGGGTGGCAGTGGCGGGCTATGGGATTATGCAGCACCTGCGGCTTGATCCGCTGCCGTGGCAGGGCGATGTGGTAATCCGCATCGCCTCGACGATGGGCAATGCGATCTTTGTGGCCGCCTACATGATCATGGTGGTGCCCTTTGCGCTCTATCGCATGATCGTTGCGCTGGGTGCCATGCGCAACGCTCCGCCCGCCGGGGTGCGCGTGGGCAATGAGTTGCTCTGGACGTTGACGCGGTTTTTGTTGGCCATGGCGGGTTTGGTGCTCTTGCTGGCCATGCTCAAGTTTGGCGCAGCAGTGCGCACGGTGGACTTTCGCTACTGGTGGATTCTGCCCGGCGCACTTAGTTGCGCGACGGCGCTCTGGTGGCTGCTGACGACCAGTTTTGATCGCATGGGGCCGCGCATTGCGCTCTGGCCTGGGTTGCTCACCTTGGGCTACATGCTCTTCTTTGGCTTCCAGTTTGCCGCTTCGGCCAATGGTAATGTGCAGGCGATGGTTACTGATGGCACAGCAGCGCGCGCCCAAGATTGGTGGGCATGGCTGCTCTTGGCCGGCGCGGCGACGGCGGGGGCCTATGCGTTTGCCCTGTTGCTGCCGCAGCGTTTGGCGCAAGCGACACGCTTGGGCTTGGGCTTGGATGCCGCCGGGGCAGCATTGGTCGCCGGCGTGCTGCTGGTCTCCATCTTCTTTACCCAAAGCCGTGGGCCGTGGCTGGGCTTGGCGGCGGGCGCGTTTGTCTTTGTCTCCCTCGCGCTCTGGCAGGGCTTGCGCCGCGTTAAGGCCCAGGGGATGGCGAGCGAGACGCGCCTGCTGCGGGTATTGCTGGCAGGGTGGGTGATCTTGAATCTGGCTGGCGGCGCTTTTCTCGTCGTTTTTAATACGTCTGACGATCCCTTCTTCCAAGATCTGCGCGATGTGCCCTACCTGGGGCGCATGGGGCGCTTGTTGGAGGTGGACGAAGGGACGGGCTTGGTGCGCGTTTTGATCTGGCGCGGCGATGAGCATGCCGGTGGTTCGTTGGAGTTGATCCAGAGCGATCCGCTGCGCATGGTGATTGGTTGGGGGCCAGAAAGCATGTTTGTGGCCTTCAATCCCTTTTATCCGCCCGCGTTGGCCAATATTGAGGCGCGTGGCGCTTCGCCCGACCGCGCCCACCAGGCACAGATTGATGAGTTGGTGACGCGCGGCTTGCTCGGTTTTGCTTCGTATGTCTTTGTGTTGCTCAGTTTTGCGCTGCTCTGCTGGCGCTTGCTCAGCCAGAGTAGCGAATGGCGCTGGCAACTCTTCTTTATTGCCTGTCTGAGCGCGGTGATCAGCCATGTGGTGGAAGGCTTCGTTGGCATTCCGATTGTCTCGACGCTCATGATGTTCTGGCTGGTGCTGGGCGTCACGGTGGCGGGTGGGGCCGTGGCGGGCCACTACAGGTTCACGGCGACGCCGGAAGTCGCCACGCCGCCACCGGCCCCCAGCGAGCCTGCGCCGCGTCAGGCGGCGGGGGCGGGCGCACGACGGCGCGCGACGGCGGCACGGGGTGCGCCTGCGCGCACCGCCGCCCGCAATGCGCCCAAAACGCCGGGTGGCGCATTCTTGGCCTATGCGCTGGTGGCGCTCGTGGCGCTGCTCGGCGTGGTCTTGTTCAATGCCAACCCGGTACGCGCCGATATGCGCTTCCAGCAGGGTCAGTCGGCGGCGCAACGCACGCCCCAAGCAGCCGAGACGCTTGTGCTGGCTTTGGAGAACTACCTCGATACGGTGCGCCTCAACCCGCGTGAAGATTTCTACTACCTCAATTTGGGGCGGGTGCTCATGTCGCTGGCCGAAGTTCTGCGCGGCCAGGGCGTGGAGGGTATCGCCGCCGCACCGGATGCCACGGTGGAAGATCTGCTGCAACTGAGCAGCCAAGCCGAGCTTGCCAATTTCATTCAGAGCGGCAACCCTGGCAAGATGTTGAGCTACGCCGAGGCGGTGCTGATCCGCGCCCACAATCTGAATCCCTTGAATAAGGATCACTTCGCCAACTTGGGCCGCCTGCACACCTACTGGTTCCGTTGGTCGAACGACGCATCTCATCTGGAGGCCGCGGCTGATTGGTATGCGCGTGTGACGCCGATTGCGCCCCAGGATGTCATTCTGCTCAACGAGCGCGCGGCCACGCTAATGGCGCTGGGCGACTATGCGCGCAATGCCGACGACAATGCGCAGGCGACAGCCTACTACGAGGAGGCGGCGTCGCTTTTGGAGCAGGCGGCGGCGTTTGATCAGCGCTACGCCGATACGTTTGTACGCTTGGGCGATCTGGCGCGCAACGGCTTGGGCGACCTCGACCGCGCCGTGGCGAACTATCTCGCGGCCATGCAACTTAGCCACCAGCCGGTGAGTAATGCGATTGAGGGCATCTCGGCGGGGCTGACCGAGCGGCCCGACCTGATCCTGCAGTTGCGTGATGCCTACGCGGAACTCACGGCCACACGGGAGGCGCAGTTGGCTACGCAAATGGCCAATGACCCCGACTTCAATCCGGCACCCGCACAGACCGATCTGGCGCTGCTGCACGCCGTGACGGGCCTGCTTTCAGTGCGTGGCGGCGAGACGGCGGCGGCGTTGGCGCCCTACGAGCGCGCCTCCACACTCGATCCAACAAGTTTCATTTACAGCCGCAACTACGCCCTGATTCTGAGCGATACCCAACGTCTTGACGCGGCCATCTCCGAGACCCAGCGGCTCATTGCTGTCATGCAAGAGCTACCCGACAAAGAGCAGAATATTGCGGAGAGTGAGCAGTTGGTGCGCTATTTTGAGTTTCTGGCGAGCCAGTAGGTTTTTTTGTTGCGTGTTGGCGGCTTCGCCGCCAACACGCAACGGAAAGGGTTTTGCGGGGGAGGCTGCGCCTCCCCCGCGCCCCCGCCGCACGGAAAGCGGGTTGTGGGGGCCAAGCCCCCACAACCCCATACGCACTAAGTTAAGCCGACGAGCGCGGTTCGTAGTAGGGGCTTTAGCCCCGTAAGCAGCCCTTGGACGGCGCTAAAGCGAATACGCCACCAAGGAAGATTTAAGGACTTGGTATGCTTCAGATCGCGCTCATTGCCCTTTTGTCGCTGCTCTTCTCACTGGCGGTGACGCCGTTGGCGCGGCGGGCTGCCCTGCATGTGGGGGTGGTTTCAATTCCCCGGGCGCGTGATGTTCACCTTGCGCCGGTGCCGCTCTTGGGGGGCGCGGCAATCTATGCGGGCTTCGTGCTGGCGCTGCTGATTCTGGGCGACCGTGCCTATATTGTTGAACTGGTTGCTATTCTCGTCGGCGCGACGCTGGTTTCGCTCTTTGGCTTGGCCGATGATCATTGGGGTTTGCACGCGGGCCTTAAGTTGGGCGGGCAAATTCTCGCGGGGGGCCTGCTTGTCTGGGGCGGTACCCAGGTGAATCTCTTTGGCCAGCCGTGGCTCAATTGGGCGCTGACCATTTTTTGGGTTGTGGGCATTACCAATGCGATCAATTTTCTCGACAATATGGATGGGCTGTCGGGCGGGGTGGCATGCATTGCTGCCGCTTTCTTTCTGTTACTCGCGGCGATGAACGAGCCGCGTCAGGTCTTGGTGGGCGCGATGGCTGCTGCACTGATTGGGGCCTGCATCGGCTTTCTACGCTACAACCTCAACCCGGCGACCATCTTCATGGGTGACACTGGCAGCCTCTTTATTGGCTTTATTCTTGCTGCGTTGGCGATCAAATTGCGCTTCCCGGCCAATACGCCCATTGTCACCTGGATGGTGCCGCTCTGCATTTTGGCCCTGCCCATCTTCGATACCTGCTTGGTCGTGGTGGCCCGCCTGCGGCGCAGCGTGAACCCCTTCACCACCGCAGGCAAAGATCACCTCTCGCACCGCCTGCATGCGTTGGGCCTCACCAAGCGCGAAGCGGTCTTGACCTGCTATTTGCTCACGGGGGCTAGTGGGCTAGTGGGCATCTACCTGACCCAAGCGAGTGTTGCTGAGGGCTATGTGGTAGTCGGGGCGATGGTGGCAGCGGGGCTGGCGGGCATCACTTGGTTGGAGCGCGTCTGTCCGTCGGGGGTGCGGCGGGATAGCCGATAGCCGACTTCGGCGGGGGTTTGGGGGCATGGCCCAATACCTTTCAAATAAGAGAGAGCATAGACCTCACAGGTCTTTGCTGATGGCGTTCCAGTGCAGAAGAGCAG
>RSAS01000229.1 GCA_003934145.1 Candidatus Viridilinea halotolerans
GTGCAGCCTCCGGGAAGCCGTGCGGTTCGGTCGCACACCGTGACGCCAAGGCATATGGCGCGCGACGACGCGGAAGCCTCTTCCGTGGCCCCAGCGGCATCAACCGACCACGTTACCGCATCAGGCGGGTACGCTGGATTCCACGATGTTGTCCATTTTTCTTCGGGGGGGCCTGAACGGATACACTGCGCCTATCCCATATGTAGTACCTAGTATGGTCACGGTGATACTACATCTAGTTGATGTTTGCGAAACTCTTTACACTTTGCCTGTTTTTTGGCGTTTTACACGGTTTTGCCCCGTGATTATGGAGAGGTTACTTCCTTACGTGACAATTTTGTAGGCGGCAAGATTGTTGTGTCTTCATCAAGAGCATAAAAATAAATGGTGTCCGTTGCAACATTCAAGGCTTTTACTTTTTCTCTTTCTCGTACACTTTTCTTAACTCTCTTTACAACTATCTCATTCCTAAAATTATCTTCCCCAAACACTTCATCCATCAGCACTTTGACGTAATGGCCGATGTGCCAGTCCAGATGAACGTAAATGCTCGCGGTGGGGGCCATGACGCTCTTGATCGCCATGAGGTTCTCGTACATCCAATTCAGGTAGGCTTCCTTCGTCCAGATGTCGCCATACATGGTCTCCTCGAAGGCGCGCAGGGTTTCGTCGTCCATCTCCTGCTCGGCGGCTGCGATGGCTTGCGCTACCTTGGGGTTGCGGCGCAGGTAGATGCGCTTGGCATAGTTCGCACCGCTGGCAAAGGGCGGGTCAATATAGACCAGATCCACCTGAATCCCCTGCGCCTTGAGATAGGCGCAGGCGCTCAGGCACTCGCCGCGCATGACGAGGTTGCCGTTTGGATTGTCGCCCACCTGTTCCACCGTCTCCACTTCGTAGAGCGGCATACCGCGCAGGAGGCGCTGGGCGGGTTTGTCGTTATCGCGGTACTTCAGGGCACGGTGCGTGCGCGTGAAATTGTCCAACAGGGCCTGGCCCTCAATCTGTTCGGGATAGAAGGGGATGTATTGGCTGGGCATGGGTACTCCGGGTCTCAAAATGTGTAGGTAGGGGGTGCGGGGGAACCAGGTTCCCCATTCGCATTATGTAGGGCGGCAGCCCTAAAAACCCGCCTTGGGGCTACGCCCCAAACCCTCTTTTTTCTCGCAATGTGGCGGCGAAGCCGCCACATTGGAAGAAAAAGAGTTTTTTGGGGGAGGCTTCGCCTCCCCCAAGCCCCCCTAGATGAAGAAAGCATTGATTTTGGCGGCGAGTTGGGCGAGGCGGGCGGCGGGTTCATCGGCTTCGCGGATGTAGAGAAACTCAAAGCGCTTGTAGCCGAATCTATCTGCGTTGAGGCGCAGGAAGTCGTTTTCGACGTAGGCCCGGCGCGACTTGAAGGATTCCTCAAAGCCTGCGCCTTTGGTTTCGACGATCAGTACCCGCTGGGGGTTGCCATCTGCGCCGCGTGCCATGATGAGAAAGTCGGGGGTGTATTCACCTAGGCGCTTCCAGAAGTTACCCTTCTTCTGATAGCAGTTGATGACAAACTCGGTCAAGCCGCGCTCGCCATTGTAGTAGAGTTCTAGCTTCTTTTGCTGAAACTCCTGCAATTGCAGACAGGCTTCCAGAAAGTTCAGTTCGAGTCTGCTTTGGGCAAAACTGTAGGGGATGTAGTGCAGGGTAGAATCTTTCCAGCGCACAGCCAGGCTGACTTCCGGCACGGGGGCGCTAGCAGGCATTGGCAGGCTGAGGGTGGCGTACTGTTGGCGGATGGTTTCGGCAACTTTTCGATAGTCTTGTTCCACCTGCGCGCCGCTTTTCCCAGCTTGGTCCATCTGCAAAATACTCTGCGTATCCACTTCGGACGGGTAGGCGTTCTTCTCACTCACCGGGGTCAGTTTGGCTGCCAGCAGGTGGGCGTTTTGCGGAATGACCTGCTCGTTGGTTTGCAATTGGCGGCGGGCAAAGAAGACGGCGCGGATACGGGAACGGATGCGCTCTTGGTCGTACAGGTCGTTCAGGCGGCGCGCACCATCCCCCGGCAGGGTGATGGTCGCAAAGATGTGGCGCAAGATGGCGGCATGGGCATTCAGGTCACGGAAGGCAACGCCGCCGAAACTCTCGCGGGCAATCAGCGTGAGCCACTGATCGAAGCGCAAGCGCTCGCCCGCCAGATCGGTCACCGCCTGGGTTTGGCTGATAGTGAGCGCGGCGGCGGTCGCGCCGGTCAGCGTGCCGCTTTGGGTCTGTCCGTAGGCGCGGTAGTCGTCCAGGCGGTTGAGCAGTTCGCTCAGGCGGGCAGCAGGATCGGGGGCAGTTTCGGTTTGCAGCGCGCCATAGTCAATCCACAGTTGGTAGAAGTGTACCTGCGGGAGTTTCAGGTACGCATCGCGGGCGACGCGGTCGCGCATGGTGGCGGCGGCGGTCTTTGGCAGGGCGTTGATCTCCTGAATGCTGGTGCGCTGTTCGATCTTCAACTGCTTTTGCAAGATGGCAGCGTTGTCTGCATTCAGCCAGATGATCGCTGGGGGGCGTTGTGCTTGGCCGTTGCTGCGCTACCATCCGCTGCATGCACAAATAAAACGGGTATAACTGGAATCTGTAGGGCGATGCCCTACAACCCTTCGGACTGATGAAGGGTGCGAGGGAACCAGGTTCCCTCGCACACCCTGCTTCCCTCCTTGCCAAGAAGCCCCTTCTCCACTAGACTAGAGTGGACGTGGCTTCTTGATGAAGGGGAATAACGATGTTTCGTGATCGTGAAGCGGAATTGGCCTTTCTGAACGCGGTTGCTACCCGTCAGCATCCTGGCCCTGGGCAGTTGGTGATGCTCTATGGACGACGGCGGGTGGGTAAGACGGCGCTGCTCCGGGCGTGGGCTGAGCAGAGTGCGCTCGCCTTTACCTACTGGGTTGCCGAAAAGGAGCCGGCAGCGCTGCAGCGCCGCAAGTTCTTTGATGCTTTTCTGCAGAGCATCAACACGCCCCTTCCCGCGCAAAGCTTTGCGAGCTGGTCTGATCTCTGGCGTAGCGTTGCCCAATTGCTCCAGGGGCGTCGCCACCTCCTGATTCTGGATGAATTGCCCTATGCCGCCGACGCGGATCCGGCCATGCTTTCGGCTCTTCAGCACGCTTGGGATCAACTCTTCCAAGAATCACAGGCGGTGATCGTCATCTGTGGCTCGCACGTCCGCACCATGGAACTCTTACTGGGGCGACAGTCGCCTCTCTTCGGACGGATGACCGGGCAGTGGTACCTTCAGCCGCTCCCCTTTGGTGTGCTACGCCAATTCCTACCCTCCTGGTCGCCTGCTGAACAGGTGGCAGCCTACGCCATTGTGGGCGGCATTCCCGCCTATCTCGCTTGGCTCAACCCTCGCCATACGCTAGTAACCAATATCAAGCAGGTGATGCTTGCACCGGGCAGCCTGGTATTGGCCGAGGCAGCCTTTCTGCTGCAAGATGAGGTGCGCGAGCCGCGACCCTACCTCGCGGTGCTTCAGGCGCTCGGCAACGGCCATCATTCCCTACAAGAGATTGCCAATGCGAGTATGATCAGCACTGCCCATCTCTCGTTCTACCTCAATCAACTCCAAGAGTTGCGCCTCGTCGAACGGCGACTACCGGCGACCATTCCCCCCGCCGTGCAACGCCGTTCACGCACGGGGCGCTACCATCTGAGTGACCCCTTTCTCCGCTTCTATTTCCGTTTTCTCGCTCCAGCCGCCGCCGGGGGCACCCTCAGCTACCGACCCGAACGGGTGTTGCCCACGATCCAGAGCGGCCTCCGTGCCTTTGTAGGCATGACGGCATGGGAAGAGTTGGCCCGCCAATGGGTTGATGCCCCAGCGCGCAGCGAACAACTGGGCTTCCAGCCGCAGAGCGTAGGCAGCCACTGGAGCCGTCACGTCCAAGTAGATGTTGTCGCCATCAACTGGCAGACCCACCACATCTTGCTCGGCGAGTGCAAATGGACATCCGCCCCCGTGGATCGGGCAACGGTCGCGGAGTTGATCGAACAGAAGACGCCTCGCGTCATCGCCGCCATGCAGATCAGCGCCAGCGACTGGACGCTACGCCACGCCATCTTCACGCGCAGCGGCGCAACCCCCGCCGCCCAAGAACTCCTGGCCCAGCATCAGGGTCTCATGATTGACTTAGAGCGGCTCTATCAGGATGCCGCTTCGTTATGAGCGATGCCCTAACACCACAAGCTGGCGGATCGCGTGCGGAACTGGGTGGGCATGGTGCGCGCCATTTTGCGCTCGTGG
>RSAS01000104.1 GCA_003934145.1 Candidatus Viridilinea halotolerans
AAACCCCCACCACAGGTGGTGCAAAACAGCTATGCTCAATTTTAGCCACATTCTCACTATCAGCCGCCGCGAGGTGCGCGAGACGCTCAGCGATTGGCGGGTGGTCGCGCCGATGTTCATTCTGACGCTGCTGTTTCCCCAGTTGTTGGCCTTCGCCGCCGGACGCGCCGTAGACTTCCTTGATACTGAGGGCTTGGCGGTGCGTTTGGTCTCTTTTGCGGTGCTGCTGGTGGGCTTTATTCCGGCCAGTTTTTCGCTGATCACGGCACTGGAATCGTTTGTGGGCGAACGAGAGCGCAATACGCTCGAATCGCTCTTGGCGTTGCCGCTGGCCGATAATGAGATCTACCTGGGTAAGCTCATCTCTTCGCTCTTTACCCCGTTGGTGGCCAGCATTATTGCCATGCTGATCTTTGTGGCGCTGCTGCTTGGCTTTCTACCAGAACTCTACTTTGAGGCGATCAATGTGGCCCGCTTTAGCCTCTTGCTGCTGCTGGTGACCACGATGGCGCTTGTGATGGTGACGGGGGCCGTGGTGATCTCGGTGCATATAAGCAGCATCCGGGCGGCCAATCTGATGTCCAGTTTCATTCTGGTGCCAATGGCGGGGGTGCTGCAAATGGCGGCGCTTTTGATCATCAATGATCACTGGGCGCACCTCTGGATGGTGGCGGCGGCACTGGTGGTACTGGGGATCATCCTCGTGCGTATCGGAATGCGTACCTTCAATCGTGAGGAGTTGCTCGCCCGTGAACAGACGCAGAGCCAGCGTCCGCCCAAAGAGCGCGCGACACCGCGCTATGCCTGGAACCGTCTGCGCCATCCGGTGCTGCTGATCATGCGGCGCGAGATCATTGAGGTGGCAAGCGATTGGCGGGTGCTGTTGCCCTTCTTTGTGCTTTCACTGGGCCTGCCGGCGGCCCTCGTGGCGGGGACCGATTTTGCCCTCAATTTCTTGGAAGAGCCGAACGTTTTCGGCCCGATCATTCCCTTTGCTGCGCTGCTCGTGGGTTTTGTGCCCGCCAGTTTTGCGCTGATTACAGCGATTGAGTCGTTTGTGGGCGAACGGGAGCGCAATACGCTCGAGTCGCTCTTGGCGATGCCGATCAGTGATCGCCATCTTTACATCGGCAAATTGCTCGCCGCCCTGATGGTGCCGCTGACGGGTAGCCTGCTGGCGATGGGTTTTTTCCTCGGTTTGATTCGCGGTTTCTACCCGCAACTCTTTTTCTTGGGGCGTATTCCCGATCTCTTCGGCCTCTTGGTGTTGATGCTCGTGGCGATCAATCTGTTGCTCGTTGCGGGCGCGGTGATTCTTTCGAGCCACGTCAGTAGTGTGCGCGCCGCGACCTTGATGGCCTCCGTGGTTTTGGTGCCTACGACGGTAGCCTTACAGATTCAGGCACTCTTCTTTATCGCCCGGCGCTACGAGATTATCTGGTTTTTTCTTTATGCCTTCATCGTGGTCGCCATTGCGTTGATGCGCAGTGGCTTGATCAGCTTCAACCGCGAGGAGATTCTCTCACGCGAGCATGAAGAACTGAGTCTGTGGCGGGTGTTACGCAATTTTCGTACGCTCTTCAACGAGCATCGTCCGGCACATACGCCGCTCAGCGCCTATGCGGGGTTGCCTTTTGCGCCGCGCCGTTTTTACCGCACGGAGCTACCGGCGATCCTCTACGAATTGCGCTTGCCTCTCGGCTGCGCCATGCTTGCGGCGGGAGCGGGGATCTGGTTGGGGCTAGACATTGGGCGCGGTGCGACCCTGCCCCGTTTTGCGGCCCTCTTTGACGAATTGCTCGAAAGTTTAGGCCAAGTCCCCGCTCCCTCATTCAGCCTTGCGGCGGGCATCTTTGCCAACAACCTGCGCGTCTCGGTCCTCTCTAACATCTTTTCGGTACTCAGCTTCGGGCTTTTCGCCTTCCTCGTGCCCTTCATCGCCTTCGGGCAGGTGGCACTTGCTGCGGCGCGTTTGGCCTACGCGGGCGGCAATTGGTATGCCCTCGGGGCGGATAGCCCCTTGCAATTCCTGCTCGCCTATGTGTTGCCCCACGGCATCATTGAGTTACCCACCTTCATCCTCAGCACCGCCCTCGGGCTGCGTTTGGGTGCTGCGCTGCTCGCCCCCCCGCCGGGTAGCAGCGTTGGTCACAACCTGCTTTGGGCGCTTGCCACCTACGCCAAAGTCTGGTTGTTGCTGATTGCCCCCCTCGTCGCCCTCAGCGCCCTCGTTGAGGGCCTCGTGACCCCCCGGATCATTATGCTGCTCTACGGGGGGTGATGCGCTCAAAGGGCATCAGGTTTTTTAGGGTTGTTGCCCTAGGGCGCGCTGGTGGGGCAAGCCCCAAATTCTCTTTTTTTGCGCGGCATTATACCGCACCCGAAGGGTTTTGCGAGGGAGGCGAAGCCGCCCCCGCCCCCTCTGCTACTCTGTGTAGGGCAAAAACAAGCGCTCGAAGAGCATCTCGAAGTTGGGCGAATCGCCGGAGATCTGGTCGTAGATCTCAACGACGCGGGCTGCTTGGTCACGCCGTCGCCACAGCGCCTCCGCGAAGCGAGCATCGTCAAGCACGCCGCGCTGGATGAGGAAGGCGTAGAATTGCTTGATCGCCGTGCAGAGTTCGCGCACATGGCGGGCCGAGGGTTTGGTGATGCGGCGCGGGTAGTAGTAGAAGAGACACTCGTCCAGCGTGGCGTAATCACCCTCAGCGAGGGTGCGCCCGTAGTAGGAGGCGAGGAATTCGGCGTAGATCATAATGGCCCGCGAGCGGGTGCGCGCCGTAGTGCTGCTCTTGCCTATTTCGATCAGATAGTCGTAGAACTGTGCGATCAGATCGCTGCTCTGATCAAGCACAACCGAGATGGTGGTCTCCTCAAAAAACTCATCAAGATCGTCAAAATCTTCGTCGTCGCTGTCTTCATCCCAAACCTCATGCCAATCGTCAGCCAAGGGCGGCAAGGCCGTCTCCTCTTCGTGTGTCTCGATCGGATGGAGATCGATGCGTGGGAAGAGTTCGGGCGCACGGGAAAGAAGCATGTTGAGGTGTTGGGCGATAATCAGTTCGGCCTCTTCATCACGGGCGGTGTGGAGCCGGGCGCTGGCTTCGGGCGGCAGCAACTGGAGCATGCGTTCGTGGGCCGCCTGGAGCGTGGCCTGATCTACAACAATCCCTTCGGGATGCTCGAAATCATCATCATCATCATCACCTTCGTCATCCCAGAGATCATCAAGTTCCCAATCGTTTTCCATGAGTTCATCGTCAAGGTTGGTGAAGAACGCATGCTGGTTGGGGTCAACGGCGTCGAAGTTGCCGAAGGTGGCGGAGGCGCGCTGCACCTGGCCACTCCAGAGGCCCGCTTCAACGTCGGTCTGACGGGCATGGTGGATTTCGCGTTGCAGAGCGTCAATTTCGTTGAGCAGGGTGTGGTCGCGCGTCTCACTCTCGTCAACACTGGGGGCAAGCGGTTCAAAGACCTCGGCAAAATTGAAGAGCTTGAGTGCTCCCAGCGGCTGGCTGGTGAGGAAGATATCGTCTACCAGATTGAGCCGCCCATCGCGTAGCACCAACTGCTGCCAGGGGGTGCCGGGGTAGGCGGTGCGCCAGGGCGCCATAGCGAAGATGGAGAGCACCACCTCATCACAAGGAATGAGCGTCGCCTGGATGCGTTGGGTGCGAGCGACAAGCGCCGCAATCAGCTCGGCATCTTGGGCAGCAACGGCACTGGCATCAAAAACGACTTGGGACTCATGGGCAATAGAGAGCATAATGGGGTCGCCACGGGTAACCGTGACGAGAATGCTATCGCCAGCGTGAAAGCCCACTCGCTCGTACCAGGCACCTAGGTTGAAGGCGGGCAAACTGCCATTCAGCACCTCCCCAGTATCAATGGGTATGAAGGGCATGGGGGTGCCCACAGCGTCCTGGAGGGTGCAACGCAGGCCGCGTGTGCCGCAGAAGGGCAAGAGATGAGCCAAGGGCAGGAGGCCGTTGGTGACATCAATAGCGCGGGGTACGCAGCGAAAGCGGAGACTGTTGAGGGCGACGCGAAGCGGCATTAACTGGCCACGCCCCAAGCGCAACCAACCGAGGTTGAGGCCATCCCAGCGCAGGCGTTCACGAATGGTGGCAAAAGGATTTTTGGCACTACTCGGACGCTGTTCTAGCACGCGCTCCAGCCCCCGCCGTTCCTCAACGGGGCCATCATACTCAGCGGCAAGGTGCCGCAGAATGCTGGCAATAGTCGGCTCGTGGTGGGTCA
>RSAS01000146.1 GCA_003934145.1 Candidatus Viridilinea halotolerans
ATCAAACTCTGCGTTGAATAGAATAGAGCTGTTGCTCCACTCTCGTTTTGACGTGGCACTCACATCTATATTCGTCACTGTTCAGTTGATAAGGTGCGCTGCGAGCGTTTTGGCAACAAAAAACCAGGCGGCGGGTTGCCCCTCCGGCCCGGCGACGTCTCCAGGTCACCCTGGCGCGGTTCGCTTTGTGGCCTAACCTTCTCACTTGTTCAGGTTTGCCTCGTTACCGAGTGAAACCGCTGAACACCACAAAAGTGTATCACGCCTGCCTGAACCTGTCAAGCGGCGCGAGACATTTTCTCTTGGGTTTTCTTGGTCTGCCTCGCTCACGAGTGAAACCGTTGAACACCACGGAAGTATAGCAGGCCAGAAGGGGGTTGTGAAGGGGTTTTTGTTAGAATTGTGTTAGATTCTAGCGGGAATTGCCCCGTGACGGGGCAATTCCCGCTAGAATCTAACGCGGGGCGTTGCCTCCATGGGCATTAACTAAGGGGCCTGCGGCCCCTTAACCCTCGCCGAAAGGGGGATTCTGCGGGGGCCATTGCCCCATGCGCATGAACGTAAGGTGCCTGCGGCCCCTTAAAGCCCGCTGGAAAGGGAAATTTTTCGGGGGCCATGCCCCCAACCCCCGCCGGAAGGCCCGCCAGAGGCTTAAGTATGCGCATGGGGCCATGCCCCCAACCCCCGCCGGAAGGCTTACGTTCATGCGCATGGGACGATGCCCCACGCTTGAAGCAACATAACAGGAGAAGGTAGCAATGAACTGGAAGTTACCGATTGGAGCGCGACCCGACGATCACGGCACCCATTTTCGTGTCTGGGCACCACGGGCCGAACAGGTTGAGGTGGTGTTGCCCGCGAACGGCGCATCCCAGCGCCTCACGGCGGAGGCGGGAGGCTATTTTGGCGGCTTTATAGCTGGGGTGGGCGTAGGGGCGCACTATGCCTACCGGGTCAATGGGGGGGGTGATGCGCGGCCCGATCCGGCCTCACGCTCGCAGCCCGAAGGGGTGCATGGGCCGTCGGCGGTGGTTGATCCTGCGGCTTTTGCCTGGAGTGATGCCGCTTGGCGCGGATTGCCGCTGGAAGACCTGGTGATCTATGAACTGCATGTGGGGACAGCGACGCCCGCTGGTACGTTTGATGCGCTGATTGAGCGTTTGGATCAGATCAGGGATCTGGGGGTGACGGCGCTTGAGTTGATGCCGGTGGCCGACTTTCCGGGTGAGCGCAATTGGGGCTACGATGGTGTGAATCTCTATGCGCCAGCGCGGGCTTATGGTGGGGCAGAGGGCTTACGTCGGCTCGTGGATGCCGCCCACGCCAAGGGTTTGGCGGTGTTGCTTGATGTGGTCTACAACCACTTTGGCCCCGATGGCAACTATTTGCGTGAATTTAGCCGCGACTATTTTACCGATCGCCATACGACGCCGTGGGGCGATGCGATCAATGTTGATGGCCCTGAAGCACGTCCGGTGCGCGACTTTTTTATTAATAATGCGCTGCACTGGCTGCACGAATACCACATTGATGGCTTGCGCTTGGATGCGGTTCACGCCATTCTTGATGATAGTCCGACCCATGTGATTGCGGAACTGGCGACAGCGGTGCAAGCGCAATTGCCCGCCGGTCGCCATTTTCTGCTGATTGCGGAGCACGAGGCCAATGATCCCACGCTGGTGCGGCGCAGTGATGCGCAACCGCAGGCGGGATGGGGGCTGGATGGCGTATGGGCCGACGATTTTCATCACCAAGTGCGCGTGGCGCTGACCGGAGAGCATGAGGGTTACTACGCGGACTACAGCGGCAGTGCGCAAGATCTGGCCAAGACGATGCAGCAGAATTGGTTTTTTGCGGGGCAGCAGTCGGCCCACCTGGGGCGTGCGCGTGGCGCACGGGCAGGCGATCTCAATCCGGCCCATTTTGTCTATTGCATTCAGAATCACGACCAGGTGGGCAATCGTGCCTTGGGTGAGCGTTTGCACCATACGGTGACATTGGAGGCTTACCGGGCAGCCTCAACGCTCCTCTTGTTGGCGCCGCAGACGCCACTGCTCTGGATGGGGCAGGAGTGGGCGGCTTCCACGCCGTTCCTCTTTTTCACCGACCACAATCCCGAGTTGGGCAAGTTGGTGACGGAGGGGCGGCGTAAGGAGTTTGCCAGTTTCACGGCTTTTAGTGGGGCAACGGTGCCCGATCCGCAGGATGGAGAGACCTTTTTGCGCTCGAAATTGCAGTGGGAGGAGCGCGAGCATGGCGTACACGCCGGTATTTTGACGCTCTACCGCGAACTGTTGGCGCTACGGCGCGGCCACCCGGCGCTGCATGAGCGAACGAGTTTCAGCGTGAAGCCGGTGGGTGACCGCGCCATCACATTGCATTACCAGAGCGAAGATGGTGCTGAGTTGTGCTTGGCGCTAAGCCTAGGCGGAGTGGCCGAGGTACAGCTTGAAGGAGCAGGTTGGCACCTGCGGCTCGATAGTGAGGCGGCAACCTATGGCGGTCATGGCGTGAGCAACGTGGAAGGACAGAACATCCGCTTTGCGGGAGCGCGGGCGCTGGTGTTTGAGCGTGCATAAGCCAAAGGGGTGCGGGAGAACTTGGTTCTCCCGCAAATCCTCATCTCAAAGCAAAATGGGAGGCGAGCGCCTCCTGAGGCGAGCGCAGGGTCGTCATACCTTCAAATTGGACACCCAGGCGTTGAGTTAGACGAATCATCGTGCGCCCCCATTAAGTGCGCCATGGAGATCATTGTGAGTGCGCACATCACCAAAATGGATCCCCAGGCCAACGATGGCTTGGGCGACTTCGGGGCGGATGCCAACCAGAATGACCTCGGTGCCGAGCAGCCGGGCAGCATGCACCACGCTAATCAAGCCCTGCGCGACTTGGCTATCCACGATGGGCACGCCAGTGATGTCGAGTAGCAGACGACGGGCGTGGGTTGCCTCCAGCCGCCCCAGCGCCTGTTCTTGAATTTGGGCAAGGCGGGCGCTATCGAGCGCACCGATCAGGGGCATCACCAGGGTATCGCGGCTGACCGGCAGCACAGGGACACTCATTTCACGGATGAGGTCGCGCTGTTGCTCATTCTCGGCAAGAAGCGCCGCCTGCGCATCGGCACGCTGGCGCACGTCGTCCAGCGCGGTTGCCAACTCAGCCGTGCGCGTATTGACGGTCGCTTCAAGTGATCCACGCGCAACTTCGAGCGCCTGTTCACGCTCCATCGCCTGTTGCAATGCGTTACGGAAGGCATTGCCAAAGCGGTCGAGCATCAAGGTAAGTAGGAGTGTTATAGCCACGAAGAAGACCAATGGCTGCGTCAGATTCAGGGGAGATGCTTCATTACCCTGCATCGCAGCCATGGCCTCGGCGCTTAAGAGGGCGACTATAGGCGAATTCTGGAGTTGAAGGAGGCCAATTAAGGATACATAGCCGATGTTATAGGCTGCAACGGTAAGCAGCATGCGACGGCTCCCCAGCAGGCCGGCCAAGGCAAGCGGGATTTGATAGACCATATGTACTGAAGGGTCACTGACACCCAGGGCAAACGTGGCAATCGAATGGCCAAAGAGCAACCCCCAGGTGGACGTCAGCACGGCACCATTAAAACGCCCACGCCGCAGCAGGACGAGCGAGATGACTGGCGACAACCAGAGCATCAACGTGGCGAGCAGGAGTAACCACATGAGTACAGAGAAGATCAACAGAACTGCTTCTGGTGGGGGCAGGGCATCTGGGGGCGGAGCATCGATTGGCTCGCCCGATCCACGCAAAAAGTTAAGCGGTAGGCCAAACGTGGCCAAGAAGATCCAGCCGAGCAAGATTGTTTGGAAGAACGTAGTCTGCTGTTGCTCTAGCGAGTTGCGCGTAGGAGCTTGGCTCCACCACAACTGTGGTTGGTTTTTAAGCATGAATTTTTCACCTAATTCAGAATATATAGTTTTTTAGATAATATTTCTAGAACTTCAGGGTTGAAAGATGGCTTCGTTCTCGTCGAACCCTTCCCCTGCAAGATCGTTTATCTGAAGAACTATAGATTGTAAGTTTTCGCACATGAAAAAATGTTTAAGAATGTCGAAATGTGCGATATATACTAAGAAATATGACATGACTCATGCAGAAATTGGGCACACAAACCGTCGCGAACTTGGTCGCCGCTTGAACACATCGTCGGCTGTGTCATAACTCCCTGTTCGACAGTAATCCTATGGTTCCCTGATTTTCCTGATTACCCACT
>RSAS01000177.1 GCA_003934145.1 Candidatus Viridilinea halotolerans
ACCAGCGGCTTTTGCCCCATTTCTGCGAACCATCAAAAAAATAAGCGAACGGTGATTGAAACGTATTGGGCCATGCCCTTTCGACTAGGCTCAGGGCAAGCCCGAACCCCCGCCGGCATGCCCGCCAGAAGCTTAAGTTACTGGCTACTGGCTACTGCCTACTGCCTACTGCCTACTTGCCTACTGCCTACTGCCTACTGGCTACTGGCTACTGGCTACTGGCTACTGGCTACTGGCTACTGGCTACTGCCTACTGGCTACTGCCTACTGCCTACTGCCTACTGGCTACTGCCTACTTGCCTACTGGCTACTGGCTACTGCCTACTTGCCTACTGCCTACTGGCTACTGCCTACTGCCTACTGCCTACTTCACTCATCCACGCTTGGTAGTTATGCACCTGCTGCGCACTCGGCTGCGCCACGGCCACCAGTTCTGCCCGATCCGCTGGGGCTTCGCCAAGGGTGACGGGCAGTTCGTAGAGTTGGTCGCCGCGAAAGAGCGTCAGGCGCACCGTCGTGCCGGGTTGCCGCTCGGCGAGGCGGGCGTCGAGCTGCGCTGCGCTGATGCGCCAGCCGTCAAGCGCCACTAGTTCGTCGTGGGCGTAGATGCCCGCGCCGTAGGCTGGCCCGTCGCTGCGCACGCTCGTGACGAGGCAGCGTTCGCCTTGCCGCTTCACGTTGAGCCCCAACCACGCCTGCGGCCCGTTGCGTAGCCAGCGCAGTTCTAGGCCAACGACCGCCAAGGCTGCGGCGTAGTCCAGTTCCACCACGCCTGCGATGTAGCGCTGGAAGAAGGCGCCGAAACTCCCTGGGCCTACCCCAGTCACCTCCTCCGCTGCGGCCTGCACTGCGCCCGTTTCGGGAATACCTGGGCCGCTGGCCGGATAGCGTTGGTAGAGCAGGCGCATCAGATCGTCGAGCGAACGCACGCCGTCACTCGCCGCACGGATCTGCATGTCGAGCAGCATGCAGACCAACGCGCCCTTCAGGTAGTAGGAGATGCTTGAGTTGGCGCTATGCTCGTCGGGGCGGTAGAGCTTGATCCAGGCATCAAAGCTGCTCTGTTCGAGGCTCTGCAGCAAGCGTCCGGGCTGACTCTGGAGCTGGATAATCTTTTCGCCTAAACGTTCCAGGTAGCGCTCTACCTGGAGCAGCCCGGCGCGCACCAGCAGCAGTTCATCGTAGTAGCTCGTCGCCCCCTCCATCAACCAGAGCAGACGGGTGTAGTTCTCGCTGCGGTAGTCGAAGGGGCCGAGCGGTGCCGGGCGCAGGCGTTTCACGTTCCAAACATGGAAAAATTCGTGACTTGTAAGCGCCAAATAGCGTTCATAGCTCCGTTCCGGGCGAAAGCTCCAACGATCAATCTGGTTGGTTACACTGTTGCGATGCTCCAAACCCCCGCCGCGCCCGTCGGTGAGATGCAGAATGAAGTGGTAGCTGCTGTAGGGCAAGCCGCCGAAGAAGTCGCGCTGCACCTCTACGATGCGCCGCGTATCCTCCACCAGCCGTTGGGTGTCTTCATTGCCCTCGCCCCAGATGGCAATCACATGGGCAATGTTGTCTACGCTGAATTCCAAGCGCCGGTGGCTGCCACACTCCACCGGGCAATCCACCAACTCGTCATAATCAGCAGCGGTAAAGAGAGAAGCCTTGCGCTCCTGATCGGCGATGATCGCGTCACCCATTAACGGTTGCAGGCCGGTGGTCACCTGCCAATCATGGGGCGGCATTACCGCGAGGCGCAAAGACTCATTGGTGCGCCCTGCCACATACATAAAGACACTCGCGCCATTAAAATAGCCGTGGGTCGCATCAAGATGGCTGGTGCGCACTGTGAGTTCATTGGCATATACGGCGTAGCGTGCAAAGAGCCCCGTCGTGCCCTCGGTGGTGATCCGCCAAGTGTCCTTAGCCACTTTTTGCCAAATCAACGGCGTCCCATCCACCGTTTGGGCGCTAAAATCCTGCACATGGCGCGCATACTCACGGATCATGTAGGAGCCGGGCGTCCACGCGGGCAGAATCAGATCCTGCGTCGCGCCATTGATCCCATCCACCTCAATGCTCACATGGAAGAGGTGGCTGTCGGGTTCGGGCATGCTGATGGTGTAGGTGATCATAGAGGTAAGGGGGGATAGGGGATACGCTTCCACGGGGCGGTTCATGGGCGGACAGAAAATCTGTACGCTGCCGCAAAAGAACGCAAAGGAACGCAAAAAACTGCGCTGCCTTCCCCCCTCTCCCGCATGCGGAAGAGGGGGGACTACAGTACGCGGCAGTGTCGTTCCAAATGGGGAGAGAAAGGGTGCGTGCGGGAACTTGGTTCCCGCACACTCTCTCGCAAGCCAGCGGGGTGTGGGGCGCAGCCCTACAGGTTTTGGTCACACCCAAAACATTCACCCACAGTTTGCTCGTGGCGTGCGGGCGGCGAAGCCGCCCACACGCCACAAGCAAACGATCCTACGTGTTCCTCCCGATCAGGGATGTCGCCAAGGCGTGCAGGTGGGTGACGGCGGCAGCGGCGGGGCTGTCTGCGGGCGGGGTGAGTTGAGCGAGGGCGGCGAAGGCGGCACGGTGGTGCGCTTGGGCCGCCTGGGCGCAGTAGGCGCGGGCGTCGGCGCTGTCCAGAATGGCGAGGCAGCGCTCGACGGCGGCATCGTCGGGGTCGCCCGCACGATACAACCTGGCAAGTTCGTCGCGCTCGGCGGCGCAAGCGAGGGCATGGACGACGGGGAGGCTGACTTTGCGCCGGTAGAGATCGGCGGCACGGGGCTTGCCAGTGACTTCGGGGGCGCCCCAGATGCCGAGGATGTCGTCTTCGATCTGGAAGGCGAGGCCCATGCTGAGGCCGAAGGTCGCAAGGGCGGCGACCGCATTGGCGGGTGCGCCCGCGACCAAGGCGCCAAGTTCGCACGCACCGGCGATTAAGACGGCGGTTTTGCGTTCAATCATGGCGAGGTAGTCATCAGGGGTGATGTTGAGGTTGCCCTCGAAACTGATGTCGAGGAATTGGCCCTCGCAGACGCGCAGAATGGTCTCGTCGAAGCGGCGCAGGACGTTGAGTGTGCATTCGGCGGGGACGCCCATTGCGCTGAGGCGGTGAATGGCGAGATGGGCGATCACAAACATGCCATCACCGGCGTTGATGCCCTGCGCAAGCCCCCAGAGCGACCAGAGCGTGGGGCGGCCACGGCGCGTGGCGCTGTCGTCCTCAATGTCGTCGTGGATCAGCGTAAAGTCGTGCAGGAGCTGGATGCCGGCGGCGAGGGGCATGGCCATGGCGGGATCGCCACCGGCAGCTTGGCATGCCAGCAGCACCAGTTGGGGGCGAATGAGCTTGCCGGGATCGGATGCGGCAGGCGCAAGGGTTTGATCGCGCCAGCCAAGGTGGTACTCCTGCATCTGGTAGAAGCGGGCGACGCGCTCCTCAACTTGGGGGAAGGTCGCACGCATCGCGGACTGGATCGTAAGCCGATTGTCAGTTATTGTCATCGTTTTGTCAGTTAAACCTCTTACAGTGAGCGTTGTATGTAGTACGAGGTTCGATAGTACATACTGCTCCCTAATGCCTTAAAACGCCCTTAAATGAGCAGATCTTTGTAATCCTCACGTAACGTATATCCATTGTATCAGAGCGGGTCGGCTAGTACACTGCACCATATGTAAGGCGGTAGGAATGAGGGCGAGAGCCAACCCGGAGCCCCCCCAGCCCGGCTGAGTCAGCCTTCAGACGCACGCAGCCCGCAACCCTCGAAAGGAGAGCCGTTATGCCGCTCAATATGCGCTTTCGCTTCAGCCCGGCAAAAGATGGCCTTGTGAAGGTACTTGGTCCACTCGAGACGGAGATCATGCAGATTCTGTGGGAGGATGAGCGTAACACCGTGAAGAAGGTACACCGTCGCTTGGCGCAGCAACGCGACATTGCCTATACGACGGTGATGACAACGATGAGTCGTTTGGCCGAGAAGGGGGTCTTGAACCGCTACCGCGAAGGTCTCGCCTACGTCTATTCACCGGCGATTACCGAAGAGGATTTTGTGCAAATGGTGGTACGCCAGGTGCTTGATGGTCTACTTGATGATTATAGCGATACGGCAATTGAATATATGGTGGACTATTTAGCGCGCAATAACCCAAGTGAACTTGAGCGTTTGCAGCGGGCAATTCAGTCGCGGACGGGGAGTTAGACAAGGTTTCAGGTGTCTGGTTTCAGGTGTCAGTCGGAGCGCATCAGAAAG